>DNPO01000210.1:0-3383 GCA_003501375.1 Candidatus Sumerlaeota bacterium
TGGCTTGTTCGAGGCCTATTTGTGCATACTTCATTGTTGTGGTAATGCTTTGGTGCTGGAGTTGTCTTTGCACAGCGGTAATGTCTCCGCAGTGTTCAACCATCCTGGTTGCTGCTGCATGCCGGATGCCATGCGTCCATACACGGTGTTTTATATTGGCTTTTTCAGCGTGCTTTTTGTATCGATGGCTGAAAACTTTTATGTCTAACTGTTTGCCTGTTTCTGTGCTGTAAAATTGGTCGTTACGGTTAAAACTTGATTGTTTGTGTCTACGTCTTTTGCGCGTAGTCCCAAGATGGCCCCGGCTCTGACTCCAGTTAAAATAAGAGTTGAATAATGCGACGCCCCCAGGGTGTTCTTATAATAGAAAACCAAGCGCAATAAACCTTTTTCTCAATACGCCTCAATGGGGATAGCAACTACGTGCGCAATTCCAGCAAGGGGAATATCTAAATCAACCAAGAAGGGACGAACCTGTCCCGGCTGCACAGCGGAAACATAGGTATGCGCAATGCTCAATACTTTATTATTAGCATCATAAGCGGAAATCTCAAGAATAACACGTTTCCCTGGATCGCTGCCGTCGTTGACCACGCTTCCAGTCACACGCGTCATTTCCTCGCCACGGATCGATTTAATAGCACGGGGAGTCGGGTTTTCCTTAATGGAATACGTTGGCTTGCCGCGCTGTTTCATGATATCCCTCAACTCCTGTACTTCTTTTCGAGTCGCCTCTTCTGCCTTTTGGGATTTGGCTAACGATTCTTCCAATTCTTTTTCTAACTTTGTACCGATCGAGTTAGGCACAGCATTCTTATTAGGTAATGAAGCCGAGGTTGGCAGCACCTCAATACGACGAATTTCATCCAATGCCTTCGAGACCTCAGCGCCCTGCTCGATCATTTTAATTTTTTGTCCATCAAACAGTACCCGACTCGTATGAATTTTTTTCCCGGTCTTCAGTTCCACTTCTATGTCATCCGCCGCAAAGGCAGCAGGAAGAGCAAAAGAGAAAAGTACAAAAATCGCTATGCAAAACACAGAACGCAGCCTCAATTGTTTCATAATAGCGTCCCCCTTTCCAGTTCCAACAACCGTTGTTTTGTTTCAACACCACCCGTAGCCGAAAACCCAACTAATTTACCCGAAGCAGAAACCACTCGATGACACGGTACCAACAAAGGAGTGGGGTTTGCCGCCATGCAACCGCCCACTGCACGGGCTGCGCCAGGATGCCCCGCCAATGCGGCCAGTTCACCATAACCACACGTTTTGCCATATTCAATCTGCTGGGCAGCACGCCAAATAGCCCGCTGAAAATCCGTTCCGGTCAACCAATCCGTTTGTACAGTAAAGTCACATGCACGCCCTTCAAAATACGCCTGCATTTGCTCCATTAACAAGCGAGTCACCTGTATCCAACCGGCCTCGGCACACGCACCACCGCAGCATCCTCGGTGTTCCGCCGCACTGATACGCGGATGCCGACATGCCACGGTATCCTGCAAAAGTCGATCCATCGCCACATCAGGCGAATCCTCGGGCAAAACAAACCGCGCCACGCCCTGTTCAGAAACCCAGGCGGCGCACCATCCCCACGCGGTTTGAAAGACAACGGTCTGAAGCGGTTTCACTCAGAATGGTCTGCCTGCCCCAAATCTAACCACATGCGATCAAAAAAGTTCTCAAATCCCTGCTTTTTCCAGAATGCCTGCCCCTTGGGATTATGCCGATATACCTGTAACTGGACGGATTGGACACCACAACCTTTAAAAAACTGCCGGATATACCGCATCAACCGCTCCCCCACTCCCTGATGCTGGTAAGCGGGACAAACATAAATATCCGACACGTACCCAAATTCGGCAGGGAGAAACATGGGGAGGTTCTGGCAAACATATGCGCAACAGAAACCGATGATGGTACCGCCATCTTCCATCACTACCACCACCGATTTCGGTCCGCGGACGTGCAACATTAAATAACTATGATACGCATAAACCGCATGCGGCGTAATGCGAAGCCGCGGTTCAAATGCCTCATGTTCTCGCATCATCTCTATCCAGAGATCCGCGATAGCAGGGAGGTCTTTTTCGTTCGCCAGGCGTAATTCCACGTTAGTTGCTGGTGGTGAAATGATTGACATGGAAGACGTACACATGGTCGATCGTTTGGATAGCAAACGTCGCCGCATTGGTGTCACCAGTAGATGTCCAGGCAAGCGGAATGACAGACTTAACGCCTGGGGCCGGAATATCCTGAACCAATTTTACGTCATAAATGGTATTGGTTCCTGTTACCAGACCAGAGGCAACCTTTGTCGCGGCATTAGAAGTACTCGGATGCACAAAATAAGCGGTCAACAACGCCGCAATAGCCGCCAAGAAAATTGTAACCAATCGATCCGTCCACATAAGTCGTCGCCTCCTGAAGCGCTTCGGTTTTCCGGAAAACCAGTTCCGGTTTGGCGGGTCAACCGCCCAATGAAAACGTGGTATCTTTACATAAGAAACTGGTAAATGTCGAGAACTTTACGCGCTGTTTCATCCCACGAAAACCGTTCAACATTCTTGCGTCCCGCCACAGCCATCTGATTACGCAAACTATCTTCAAAAACCATCTCGGCCAAATTGCGGGTTATCTGCTGTTCATCGGAAGGATCCACCAAAAAAGCAGTCTCTCCCGTAATTTCCGGAACGGACGCATCGTTGCTAGCTAAAACAGGCAGCCCGGATGCCTGTGCTTCCACAACCGGGAAACCAAATCCTTCGCCGTGCGTTACAAAAAACAATAACGTGGCACGTGAATACAAAACATGTTTTTCTTCATCGGTAAAGGCAGCCAGAATGCGTACCTTATCCTCAATCCCCCATTCACGCGCAATGCGGATACATTCCGATGCGTGCCGATCCTTGCCAATTGCCAGTAGGAACTGCATGGAAGCAAAGCGTTCGGGATACTGTCGTACGCATCGCGCAAACGCACCAATCATAGCAGGAACATTCTTAGAGGGTTCCGCGTTGCCCACATAGAGCAGATAACGCTCGGGAAGTTCCAGTTTCTTGATGATCATTTGCGAAATGGTGGCTTCCGGAGGACTAAAATACCTCTGTTCCACCCCGGAATGCACTACAATTGTCTTATGCTCCACGCTCGGAAACAAATTGGTCAAGTGCCGCTTGGTTGCATGCGAAACGGACAACAACCACGTCGCCTTACGGATGTTATGCGGAAAGGTCAGTTTGTAAAACAGGTTGGCCAATGGGCTTTGAGATGCGCGCTGACCATGCACCTCATCCTGTGCCACGGTAAGCGGGCGCAAATCGTGGATGGTTAAAATCTGACGCTTGACCCCGTACAACGCTGCGGCAGGGGAAAGACTA
>DNPO01000210.1:3642-3899 GCA_003501375.1 Candidatus Sumerlaeota bacterium
AAAATCGCAATCAGCGCGTCGAACGCGCTGGCCAAATGACAACAAAGTGCGGATGCTTACCGGGCGGGCGGAGTACGGAATAATTTCGAAATTGGGGCCAACTTTTAGTTTCTTCCCGAACCCCGGATGGATAAAAATAACATACTCATTACTGGAATCCAAGCGCGACATCGCTTCCAGCAGGTTCTCGCTGTACTTGGCGATTCCCGAATACACATCGCTGAGATAGCGCGCGTCAATCGCTATACGCATAGCCG
>DNPO01000210.1:4143-4505 GCA_003501375.1 Candidatus Sumerlaeota bacterium
GCGTCAATCGCTATACGCATAGCCGCTTCGCCTTTTCCAACGTCTTGCGGAAATCGTTCGCTGCCGTGCGTGCCGCTTCAGCAAAGTCCTTGCCCGATGAAGCAAAGAGCACACCGCGCGACACATTTACCAATACAGAACCCGGCCGTTTCGCAGCAGCGCCCTGCACAGCGGCCTCTGCGGAACCACCCTGGCTCCCAACACCGGGCAACAAGAACGGTAAGTTCGGTGCGGTCTCGCGAACGGTACGAATTAACTCCGCCTGCGTTGCACCCACCACTAAGCCAATGTTCTCGTACTTGTCTTTCGCCGCCAATGCTTCTGCAACGCGCAAATACAATTTGTTGGGGATTTCAAAATCC
>DNPO01000059.1 GCA_003501375.1 Candidatus Sumerlaeota bacterium
AGGCCTGCTGCAGCGCGACGTCGCCAGTAAAGTGCGCGAGAATGCGCAATTCAATTTGCGAATAGTCCGCAGCCAAAAGAACCTCGCCGGGTTGGTTCGGTACAAAAGCGCGGCGAATTTCACGCCCCTCCGCTGAGCGGATCGGAATGTTTTGCAGGTTCGGATCACTGCTGCTCAGACGCCCTGTCGCCGCGATAAACTGATTGAACGACGCATGGATACGACCTGTTTCGGGATGCACCATTTTCGGCAACGCCAAGACATAAGTGGACAGCAATTTGTCCAAATGCCGATAGTCCAGAATGCGACGCGGTAACGGATGCTCTTCGGCCAGTTCTTCCAAAATCTCACTGCTGGTCGAGTCGGCTTTTGCACCCTTGCGCTTGGGCTTCAGCCCCAAATCGCCAAAGAGCACCTCACCCACCTGCTTGGGCGAACTGATGTTAAACTCGCGGCCCGCTTCCCGGTAAATATCCAGCGCAATGGCTTCCAAGCGACGCTCAAAATCTTTTTCCGAATGTTTCAACAAATCCGTATCGACGCGAATTCCCTCAAACTCCATCGCATCCAGCACTTCCAACAATGGCATCTCAATATCACGAAACAACGGCAATAACCCTTCGGTTTCTAAGCACGGGGCAAACAAATCTGCTAACTGCAAGGTCAGGTCGGCATCGGCGCCAGCATATGGCGCAGCGTGGTCAATCGCCACGCGATCCATCGTAATTGCCGTCTTGCCTTTTCCAATCAATTCGTCAATCTCGGTCATTTCCACATGGAAATGCTGGAAGGCCAGCGCCTTTAATCCGTGCCGTCCACCGGGGTTCAGCAGGTAGGACGCAAGCATGGTATCGAACTGCGTTTCGGCAACCGTAAACCCATGACGACGCAAAATGCGAATATCATACTTTGCATTGTGCGCCACTCGCGTGATGCGCGGATCGGTAAAAAGCGGATTCAAGGCGGCACAAACATCTTCCAACGGAAGTTGTCGCTTACGATCTTGTTCCAACTTATGCCCCACGGGAATGTACCAGGCATGGCCCTTTTCCACGCTAAGCGAAATGCCAACCAGCGCGGCCTGCATCGAATCAACTGAGGTGGTCTCAGTGTCAAACGCAAAACGTTTGGCAGCATGCAACCTTTTTGCCACCGCATGGAGCGTCGCGGCATCCTGAACAACAACAACTTGCGTTTCAGGAGTCGCACCACGAGCAACAGCGGACTCATCTGGTTGCATGGAACCAAACATGTCTTCCTGAACCGCATCGCCTCGTTGAACAACGACGGGCTTCACTTTTGCCCTTGGCGCTTCTTCCTGCTGAACCAAATTTCTCGCCTGGCGTTCCCGGGCCTCTTTGATGAGCGAAAGAAACCCTAATTCACGATATAATTCCAACAGTTCCGGCGACTCCATTTGCGGGTGACAGACTAACTCATCCACGTGCAAGTCGAGCGGCACGTCACAAGCAATCGCGGCAAGCCGACGGGACAGTAACGCCTTATCGCGATGTTCCTGCAAAAGGGCACGCTGCGTCTTGCTGGTTACCTGATCCACGTTTGCCAACAGATTGTCAAGTGTTCCGAATTGCTTAAGTAGGGCTTCTGCTGTTTTGGGCCCAATTTTAGGCACCCCAGGAATGTTATCCGATGCGTCACCCATGAGCGCCAAATAATCCACCATCTGATCCGGGCGTACCCCTAACTTCTCAAAAACTTCATCCGGGCCAAACGGAACCAAATCGTCCTTGGTCGTACGTAAAAGCGTAACTTCTGGTGTCACCAGTTGAAACAAGTCCTTGTCCGCGCTCAAAATAATCACCGGCAAACCCTGCGCTGGAGCCGTCTTGGACATCGTGCCGATCAGGTCATCCGCCTCGAATCCATCGCGGAAAACATAAGGAATATGCATGGCCTCCAGAGTCTTGAATATCCAAGGAATCTGAACATGGAATTCCTCGGGCTGTTCCTGACGATTCGCCTTATACGCCTCGTAAATCGCATGGCGGAAATTGGGGCCGGGGCTGTCAAAAACGGCAAGAAGGTGCGTAGGTCGCTGGGTAGCTAACAACTTCTGGATTTTCCGAACAAATCCAAAAATAGAGTTCGTGGGCATGCCCTGCGCATTGGTAAAGCCGCGCACAGCATAAAATGCCTGAAAGACTATGGACATGGAGTCGATCAGATAAAGGGCAGGCGATGGCAGGGCCGAAAATGGCATGGGGGGCATTGAACAAAACGACGCTCAGATTTAAACCAGAAAGACACAAAATAACGATGCTAAGGATATACGGGGAAGGAAAAAAGGACGAGGGAACAACACCTACACAATAAACAGAAACGCTCGGTGAAATGCTAAAAGAGAGAGGGAAATGAGAAGACTTCTGAAACAATCCGATCCCGGTGGCATTCGCCACCGGGATCATGAAGGTACCAACCTAACGATCAATCAAATTAGTCGATCAACTGCGCAGAGAGGAAGATCAACAAATTTTGACGCCCATTGATATGACTGCTACGGCTGAAGAGCAACTTGCCAAGCCACGGCATGTTCCGCAACCCAGGAACGCCAGTGCTTTGATCTTCCGTATAAGAACCAGTCCATCCACCCAACACAATGGTACCGCCATTTTTAACACGAGCACTGGTCTGAACGCGTTTTCTGCCAGTTGCCCCAAACAATCCTTGCAAAGCCTCATTACGTTGAACACCGGTAGCAGTAGAACTACCGACAGAAGTGGTGCCACTCAACCAATCGTTCGAGAGCGTCTGCACAGCCCCACCGCGGTTACCTGATATATCATCATAGTAGGGGTCGCGAACCTCAATCTCCATATCATCCAAAATAATCGAATCAGCAGAAGCGATGAATGGAGTCAAGGTCATATTCACTGTTTGATCCGTGCGCCGCGTACTGGCCGACTCAGTCAACGTCGCATACTTCCATGCATTGGCCCACAGTTCAAACGTGGCTTCCGAATTATGCTTGGCGCAAATATGGGGGCCGTTGTTCATGCTGACCACACCCTCAGCCTCCAACATGGAAAGATCGGCACTGAAGTAATAACCAAAAATGTTCTTGACAATCATGTCCATCTTGGTATAGGAACCAAAACTCCCATTAGCCGCATTCGTATTGATGGCTGTTGCAGCAGTTGTTGATGCGGTAGACGATGCAGCACCCGCAACTCCGGGAATCGATCCGGTCTGTGCCACATTGTTCACTACATCGACAATGCCCGTCGTTAGATTCCGTGGATCGCTTCGATCCGAAAGACTAAAGGAAGCCCCGTACTGCTTGGCACGACTCTCATTAACCGTTACAAAGAGAGTTTCAATATCTACCTGTTTTTCTGGCTTATCCAACTGGGCCACTACTTCACGCACACGCATCAGATCCGCTGTGTCCGTATAACTGACAACGAGCGCGTTTTGTTTCTCATACTGGTCAAGCGTATAGGTCGGGGTAGCCGCCGTAGTGGCTGCGGCTGCCGCAGCAGTCGCAGCAGTCGCAGCAGTCGCAGCAGCAGTTGTTGCTGTTGCTGCCCCCGTCGTCGTTCCATTAGTCCCAGTAGCGGTTGCAGACGAGTCACGAGTCATGCGCAAACGGACCGTACCATCGTTGCTAGTGCCAGAAGTACTAATTTTTAACGCTTCGATCTGATAACTACTCCCCACGGTCTGAGACGCCCCATTTTCTTCAAGTGAAACAGTCTGTCCAGACTCGGTCGGCGTATTAATGATGAGTGTACAATTATCCGCATCCTCATCAGACGTATTCGGGGTAACTTTTTGCAAACGGACACGGACCTGTCCCCCCCAGAGACTTTTCTCCCCCTTACGACGCAAGGAGAAAATCTGGACATCACCACCACTGCTGCTGGAACTCCCCGAATCAGACGAAGAAGAGTCAAGCCCAAGTATCTTCTGAATATCCTCCAAATCCTCCGAAACCTGCAAATACTTCAGGAAGATAAACTCACGTTTCTGCTGCTGGTTGATCTGGGGAAGTGAGTTGATGAAATCGGATACGGCTGTGATGCGATCCGCGTAATCCACAATTGTAATCTGCTTCAGAGGACGCTCAACCCACATCTGGCGACCTTCCTCTTTAGCCTTGGTCTTTCCATCCTTACGGTAGAGGAGAATTTCAATGACCTCGACCACATTATCAAAGAAGGCTGCTGCCTGGTCGGGAGCTGCTTCCAATTCCTCGCGAGGAACAATCACAAACGTCTGCACGATAAGTCGGCTATTTTCAATGCCTTCAATAATATTTTTGTCGGACAAAAGTTTCTCGACACGACGCAAGTCCTCAAGCGTACCACGAACAATCAAGTTCTCATCCTGCAGGAAAACCTTACGCTCCATAGTAATAGCCGGATTGTCTTCTGTGCGCAAAACTGCTTCAACAAGAGCACGTGTTTGGGGGCCAGAATTCTTGCGAATCTTATAAATACGGGTCGCAATTTCCTGCTTCGGCTCCTTCTGGAGAGAAGATAAGAACTCTTCCAGTTTTTTGATATTCTGAGGCGAATCCTGCACAAACAACTGCCCCAACTTATCTTCCATACGAAGCACCGTTTCCTTGAGTGGAGGCTGACCTGATTCCCCCCAAAGAATTTGCGGCAATGTCTTATTCTCTATTAAGGTCTGGACGCGGGCCACTTCATCCTGCGTCAGATTGAACACACGCGTCTTCAACTCCGCCGTGATAGTAATCACATCACCCTTGCGAGTCCACTTCAGGCCAATGGGTTTCAATACAGTATCCAGAACCTCTTGGAACGGCTTGTCTACAAACGAAGCGGTGATCATGGACTCCCCACCATAAGCAGGGTACACATCCATTCCTGTAAGCATCGCAAGTGTGTTGCACAACTGACGCAACGGAGTTGGCTTGATATTGCCAGCCTCATCAACCGTACTAAAGGTGATGGGCTTACTCATCTTATCCATCGCGCTCTTCTCTTTGGCTTCCAAGTCTTTACGACGGGCAGCGTCCTGCATCAGAGCATTATACTCAGGTTGGGTTTCTTCCAAAAGTGTTTTGGCCGCTTTGTTGGTGGGATCCGCAGCCAATACTTTCTCCCAAATAGCACGCGCACCAAGCATGTCTTTACGTGCATAGAGCACATCTGCATCGCGCATCATGCGTGCCAATTCACCGCGGCTCACCGACTCACCCGCAGGCTGTTGCTGCACAACCGTTGCGGCGGATGCCGGAGCGGCAACGACTTCTTTTTTGACTGGAAGCGAGGTTAACGTCGCATTGGTAGCCGGAGCCGACTGGGGCTGCACGGTTTCGGTCTTTCCAGCACTCTTGGTATTTTCCAAACTGGCAGTCACTGGTTTGGGTGCTACTACGGCGGCCGTCGTTTGCTCGGCTACCACAGGCTTCAGCGG
>DNPO01000304.1:0-2899 GCA_003501375.1 Candidatus Sumerlaeota bacterium
CTTGGTTCGCGAGATGGAGCGGGTAGATTTTCGCGAGGCGATGGAGATTCTGGCGCGGAAATATGGCTTGGAAGTGCCCAAGTTTAAAGCAGGTCCGTCGCAGGACGAGCAGGAAGTGCGTTGGCGACAGACTTTGCAGGAAGTTTTGACGCACGCAGCGACCTTTTATCAGGAGCGTCTGGCGCATCCGCAACATGGTGCGGTGGCTCGGGAGTATTTGGAGCGACGTGGAATTGCGTCGGAGACTATCAGCGCGTTTGGGCTGGGCGTGGCATCTGATGATTGGGATGTATTGTCGCGTCACCTGATGTACAAGGGCTATACGCAGAAGGCGCTGGTGGAAGCTGGTCTGGCCAAGGATCGCGGGCAGGGCGAAGGCGTTTATGACCTGTTCCGGGGGCGGCTCATGTTCCCGATCTATAGCGCGCGTGGCAATGTGATTAGTTTTGGTGGGCGCATTTTTGAGGGCGATGGGCCGAAGTATATCAACGGGCCAGAAACGGTGTTGTACTCCAAGGGTCGTGAATTATATGGCCTGCATATTGCGAAGGATGCCATGACGCGTGGGAAGATGCCCGCCGTTTTGGTTGAAGGGTATATGGACGTGATCGCGAGCCACCAGGCGGGCGTCACCAGCGCCATCGCTTCGCTCGGCACCGCGCTCACCCCCGACCAGGCGCGTTTGATCCGCCGGCACCAAGAAAACGCGGTTTTTTTGTACGATGCGGACGAGGCGGGATTGAAGGCGATTTTACGTGGGCTTGAATCGTTGGTCGCCGCCGGGCTGAATGTCCGCGTGGGCGTGATGCCCGCCGGGGAAGACCCGGACAGTGTGGCGCGTAAATTTGGCGCAGAAGCGTTGCAGGCGGTGGTACGTGACGCGGTTCCGTTCTTTGACTTTCTCGTGCGGCATGTGCGCGCGCGGTACGATTTTTCCTCCCCGGAAGCGCGGGTACAGGCGCTGGAACTTTTCCAGCCAGTGTTGTCCGCGATTTCCGAGCCGCTGGTGTATGAGGGGTATGTAACGAAGTTAGCCGCGGAAATGGGGCATGAAGAGGGTGCGTTGCACCAGTACCTGGCAAAGCATCGGCAAAAGCAGAACCGCCGGATCATTAATCCGCAGCGCGAAGCGCCCGTTGTAGTTGAATCTGCACCGATGCCTACCCCGCCTCCAGGTTACGACGATGGTTATTATGAAACTCCGCCAGAAGAACATCCCCCGGTGGACGAACTGGTGGCGATTGCGTCACCAATGCCGCGTGAAATGGGCATTTTGCATATTTTGATGGAGCACGGCGATGCGCGTGTGTTGGCCCGGGGAAAATTATCACCCGAATGGATTCAGCACCCGCTGGTGCGGTACTGGGTGGGGGTATTGCTTGCGCCTGGTCCGGAGGTTGCGGATGTGTGGCCGACGCTTATGTCGCAATGTCCATCGCCTGCGCATCAGGAATTTTTGACCAACGCGGTTTTTGCCACGCGGGAAGAATTGGACGAGAACTATATTGAGATTTTGGAACATTTGGTCGCTTTGGAAGAGGCGGATTACCGCAAGGCGGAAAATCGACGGTTAAACATGCAGATATCGGAGGCTGCCCGAAACCAAAACCCGGAAGAGTTGCAGGAGTTGGTCGCGCAACAAATGCGCAATATGAAGCGCCGCTTGGCCGAGCGTCAACGCGCCACGCAGCACATAACCAGTATTCAAACAAAACGCTAAAATAAAGGAAGGTAAATCAAGTGGCAAATAAACACGAGAAGTTGGAACCAGTTGCTGCCAATGGCGAAACGCCCCCCATCACCTCAATGAAGGAGTTGGAGGCCTTGGTTGCCCAAGGCAAAGAAAAGGGCCACCTGACCTACGATGAAATCAACGAGGCGCTGCCGCCAGACTTTACCAGCGAAGATATGGAAAAGTTGCTGGAAGAATTGGAAGACTTGGACATCCCGGTAATCGGTGACGAACCCGAGGAAGGCCTTGCGGTCAGCCGTGCGGTCAAGAAAGAATTTGCTTCCCCCGACTCACAATATCAGGAAGAGGCCGATCTGAGCGACCTGGCGAAGATTGACGATCCTGTTCGTTTGTACCTGATGGAAATGGGTAAGGTACCGCTCCTTTCGCGCGAAGACGAGATTATGCTCGCGAAGCGCATCGAAGAGGGACGGCGCGAAATCACAGAGGCCATTGCCAATGCAAGCGCCACTGCCAAGGAAATTCAACGCCTCTCCATGAAGTTGGAGATGGGCACGTTGAACCTGAACGATCTGTTACGTGCCAATGTGGATGAAACGAACCAGTCGGTTCGTTCGCGTAAATTGGGCGAGGTGCAGGAAGAGTTCAAGCAGATTCTGGCGAACTACGAGCAGATTTATAAACTGCTGGAGCAGGAGCAAGACCCGGACGTTACCGACCGCAAGCGGAAGGCGATTACCGCATCCCTCAACACCCTGCGCAAAGATACGTTCGACCGTCTGTTGAAAGTGGACTTGAACTTCAGCATCATCGAAGAGATTGCCGCACGCATCAAAGAAATCTACCAGCAGATCGACGATGCGCAGTCCGAGATTAATAAAATCTTCCAGACCACCATGTTGACCGAGGTGGACCTACGCCAGATTGTCAAGCGCACCAAGAAGAACTCGGCGCAGGCGCGCGCGCTCAAGAAAAAATATAACCTGACGCTGGAGCAGTTCATCGAGTTGGATAAGACTGTCCGTACCTCGCAACGCATGATCAAGCGTCTGGAAAAAGAGAGCCGCAACACGATTGACGAACTTAAGGAAATCGTGCGCATGATTCAGTACGGCGAGCAAAAGGCGCAGGATGCCAAGATGAAGGTCGTCGAGGCGAACTTGCGCCTGGTCGTTTCCATCGCCAAAAAGTACACCAACCGCGGCC
>DNPO01000304.1:3182-3415 GCA_003501375.1 Candidatus Sumerlaeota bacterium
GACCTGATTCAGGAAGGCAACATCGGCCTGATGCGCGCCGTGGACAAATTCGAATACCAACGCGGTTATAAATTCAGTACCTACGCGACCTGGTGGATTCGTCAGGCGGTGACGCGTGCGATTGCTGATCAGGCGCGTACGATTCGTATCCCGGTTCACATGATCGAAACCATTAACAAGTTGTCGCGTGTGTCGCGTTACCTGGTGCAGGAACTCGGACGCGAGCCAACCCC
>DNPO01000470.1:0-12871 GCA_003501375.1 Candidatus Sumerlaeota bacterium
GCGGCGGAATTCACCACCATGAAGGAAGATTTTCAGGCAGTACTTACCCACGCCGGATTCGGCAAAAAAATCACGTGCTTCCCTGCCGGGCCAGCAGTTTTCGTACTAAAAATTCTGGAAAAACTCAAGTTATCACCTCTGTATAAGTGGGTGTACGACACAGCATCCACTGATTCATTTGTTTCTATAGAAAAAGCCCAAAAAAACCTCGGATACGCACCAAAATATTCCAACCAGGCCGCCCTGATTCGCAATTACGAATGGTACTTGGCCAATCTGGATAAATTTGCGCACACCACCGGCGTTTCGCACCGCGTGCCGTGGAGCCAGGGGATTTTAAAACTGGCCAAAGCATTTTTTTAGTACCGGAGCGATTCGTTACAAAGAGCCTGAATTCGCCTGATATGAGCGCTCTAGGTAAAATGGTACTAAAAAAATGCACAGGGGTGTAATCTTTTCCCTTGACAACCCTGTGCATTTGCTTGAAAGATAGTGAATATGATGACGTAGTAAAGACCCGTTAGGTACACTCAAGGGTCCGGTTCTTTGAGATGTTCTGGTCGATTTACCCCAATGCCGTTTCTTATACCGATCGTTCCTTCTCCGGCAACTCCGCGCCCGCTCCCGTTCTCGCAGGCCGCCGCACAGATTTTCGCGACGTCGCCCGCTGCTCCCGCGATCCCGTTCCTGAGACATTTCCCGTAGAAAAGGAGGCGTCGACCTGTGGCTCAGCAGCAATTTACTATTAAACAGGTAGTTGAAAAAACAGGCCTCGAAGAGAGCGAAATTCGCTTTTACGAGAATGTTTTCTCCCGCTATTTGCGTTTCACGCAAATGGAGGCAGGTTCCCGCACCTTTAATGCCGATCATGTAGATATTTTGGTTCGCGTCAGTGAACTGATTCATAAATGGGGCTTTTCCGTGGACGAAGTCCACCACGAGTTGGAAGAGGCCCTTGCCAGTGAGTCTGTCACACCCTCCGGCGACGCTGATGGTGCAGCGTCCGAGTCAACCAAGGCTACTCCGATCAAGTCTCCCGATCTGGCCCGTGTCATTGCCGTTACCAGCGGCAAGGGCGGTGTGGGGAAAACTACGGTCGCTGTCAATTTGGCGGTTGCGCTGGCCCGCGAGGGAAAGAAAGTAGCTTTACTTGACGCCGACTTGGGTTTGGCTAACTGCCACATCCTTTTAGGTATTAAACCGCGCTTCAACCTTCGGCATCTGGTAGAAGAGGGCTTCCGCATTGAAGACCTCATCACCGATACCGCCGATGGGGTGCAACTCATCAGTGGCGGTCAAGGTGTGCGCGAATTGGCTAACCTGACACAGGAACAACGCCGCATTGTGTTGCGGCAGATTGATGAACTTGAGCGCAGCGTGGACGTTTTGGTCGTGGACACGGGCGCAGGTATTTCCGAGAATGTGCTGCGGTTTGCCCTGTTCGCGGATGAAGTGATTGTGGTCAGCACCCCCAATGTGTCGGCAGCCGCCGATGCGTTTTCCATCATCAAAATTTTGCTGGAGATGGACCCGAAAGCGCGGATTGGCGTGTTAGCTAATTGCGTACGAGATTGTTACGAAGCGAAAAATGTGTATAACCGCCTGAATGCTGCGGCGGAGAAGTTCTTGGAATATCAACTCGATGATCTGGGGTACATATTAAACGATACTTGTGCGGAGGAAGCCAACCAGAAACGCGCGCCCTTGGTGCGCCTCTTCCCCGAAAGCCCATCCGCCCAGTGTTTTGAAACCATTGTGCAGGCATTGTTGCACAAAGACAGTTTTGTCAATGAACGGAAAGAATCCTCTTTCCAGGACTTAATGGGGGCGCTCAAGCGTTCGATGGCAGGAGCCGCTTGAGATGACGCATGCCGCAATGGCCTTACCAGTTTCTTCTCACACCCTCGCCACCATCCTCTCCGGGAACACCGCAGGGGCCGGAAACAGTTTTTCACTTGTCCCACCTCCGGCACACCTACCAACCCAGCGGGTTTCCCTCCTCCCTTCCTTTATGCGCCGGCTTAGCGCCGGCGCGTCGGATGTTCTGCGCCGTTTTAGCGGCGCTATCGATACGGCGCAGTCTTTAACTGAAAGCGCCGAAAGTTTTGCAGCAGTAGAAGTGGTTAAAGTAGCCAAAGTCGAGAATGTAGATACTGCGCCGGAGTCCATGGCGCTTTCGGTAAGCGCTGCACGCCCGGTTGTCTTGCGCGAAGCCTGCCTTTTTGAAGGATGTTGCACGTTGCAGGAGAAGTGTAAGCGCAAAGTCTGTCTGGGAGGCTGCTAACCATGGTAATTGACGACCTCTGCATTGCCGATTTGCTGGATGACTCCCCCGAGCCTAATCGTGAAACCATGCCCGAGCCAGCTGGCCCGCGTGAACCGCTCGCGCTGTTTCGTCTGCGCTGCCACCCGTTTCAGGATAGTGTCAATCCGAATTTTTTCTTTCGCACCGATGCACACGAGAACGCGTTTATTGCAATGAAGCGTTGCGTGGAAGAGGATATTTCGCTGGGCCTGACCACGGCCGTGAGCGGTACGGGCAAGACTTTGCTGACCCAGGTTTTGCTGCAGGACTTGGCAGCCAACCCCAAATATCGCCCGATTCTTTCGCTGATCTATCCCAAGATGAGCCGCGCGTCACTCTTGCAGGACATTTGTTCCGAGTTGGATATTGACGCGACCAAACGCGCTTTCACGCGCGACGTGGTGAATCTCATCCAGCAAAAAATCATGGAACTGCACACGCAAGGTATCAAACTGGTGCTGTTGATTGATGAAGTACACTTTCTTGATGCGGACAATCTGCATGTGTTGCGTACCCTGAGCAATATTGAAATTCCCGAGAAGAAACTCTTGACCGTGTTGTTATTCGGCGAGGATTGTTTCCTCAAAAAGTTGGAAAACCCCATCTACAAGTCGATTTTGAACCGTATGTTTACCCGCGTGCAATTGCGGGAACTCACGCGCGACGAGGTGGAGCAGTATGTGAAGTACCGCCTGTTGTTGGCAGGCGGCAGTCCAAAACTTTTCGACTCTTCGTGTTTCGATGCCTTGGCACAGATGTCAGGCGGC
Organism: Candidatus Sumerlaeota bacterium; assembly: GCA_003501375.1. Classification (GTDB taxonomy): domain Bacteria; phylum Sumerlaeota; class Sumerlaeia; order UBA8349; family UBA8349; genus UBA8349. The sequence goes on from DNPO01000470.1 coordinate 3,073, forward strand.
GTGCCGCGCGAAATCAATCGCATTTGTTACAACGCGATGCGGCAGGCGGCGGAACTCGGAAGAAAATCTATCGGTACCGACCTTCTGGAAGGATGACCGAATTTAGCATTGACCAGGCAAGATGAGGCAAGCCTGGCACGAAAACCGGCGGGCGTGGGACACATAGCGCACCCAACCCAACCACCACACCCCCGCGTCCGCCGGTTTAACTTTTAACAAAATACACCTCTAAACATCCCAGGGGCTTCGCCCCCGTACCCCACGAAGTTACTTTTATTCTTTTTGTTTTCGCAGCCCCAGCCACACAGCGACGGCCAGCCACAGCGCAGCGAGAGGCAGAAGCGCAGTTTTGCCATTCCATCCCAGCGCAAGATTGCCGAAGTTGAGCGACAACGCGTTGACGGTCCTGCTGTTTTGCTCCATTGTTCCAGAGCAAAAGCGGGGAATCACATCGTCCAGCACCGCGCTCGATAAGTTGTGCGAAACTTTCGCCTTCAAGATTTCCTTCGTATCAATACCCGTGGGTATCTGCGGATCGACTGCCAGAATCATAAAATTAAAAAGCACGGAAATCGTGAGAAGCGAAGCGAACAATCCTGCCCGTAACGGCGTCTTGCGCGCCAACCACAGGGCAAGCGGTGCGATGAAATAAGGGATGGCCGGGCACAACAGCCGTGGGCCGGCAGCCCATCCCCCCCACCACATGTAATAACCCGAGTTGTACAAAAAGTACGCAACAATAATTCCCGTCGCCAGCACGACATCGGGCAGAAAAGTCCGTTCCTCCTGCGTCGCCTTTTTTCGGCGAAAAGCCATCCCAATACCCGCAAACGTCAGCAGCAAGAAGGGCGAGTAAAAGAACAATCCTTTGAATGGATGGATGGTCAGATAGTACAGCGTCGTCAATCTTGGCAGGTGAATGCCCTGGAAGCCCTTGGCCATTTCCGTACGAAATAGATCGTCAAATTCGTATTTATAGGGAATGGTGAACTCACCGAAAATGGTGTGGGCATACCAGCAAAATACCGCTACGGGAATCAGCCCACCGACCACCAGTTTCCAGATCGCCCAGACATGCCGCCGCATAAACCACGCAGCATACAACGAGAGCGCGATTCCCACCAATCCTGACGTGATATCGAAAAACCAAGCCAGCCCGATCAACAGCCCAACCCAAAACAAAAGCCAACCGCGTTTGAGCGCGTCACCACCTTTCAGCCGGGCATCCAGCAGGAGCAAGTATGCGGCGGACGTGAACAACGCGGCAGGTAAATAGGCGTAGAATAACGCGGCGTACCCCGCCAGCACGGTACCCAGCAGAAGGCCAACGCTCAGCACAAAACCAGCGCGATCCGACAATCCAAACCGCCGCGCAAGCGCGAGCAACACACAGCCGAGCAAGGCCCCGGAAAGCGCAGAGGTAAGCAGAGTGGCTACATAGCGACTCAAGGCCACCCACTGGTCTTGGGGCATGCGTCCGAGCCAAGACGACCAATCCCGCGCCTTCCATTGCAGCGCATAAATCGGGACAGCGGCAAACGAAACACCGGGGGGTTTGTCACAATAAAAATATCCCCGGAGAAACGCTTTGTCATTGGTCCAGGTCAATGGACTTTTCTGCTCATCCTGATAGGCGTTAATGGCAAACGTGCCACGCTCCACAATCGCGTATACCAAAGCCATACGGGAGTTAACATTCCATCCAGGAGTTTGGCTGGAAAAATATCCGAAGGTAAGCCAGAGCGCGAAGAATAGAACCAAGTGGGGGAGGAGGGCGTGTTTCATACCCACATCTTAGAAGGAAGCAAAGGAAGATTCAATTTCAAAGTAAGAGGAACTCATTCTTTAGCGTGCGGTCATGCGCAACTTTGAAACAGTTCTGCCAAATTATAGCACTCTCCCAAAGTTTTGGGTAGTATCGATTTGAATGGAAACGGCGCTTGGGTGCATCTTGAGTTTGTTACCGTCTTTGTAGTTCTTTGCGCCTTTGCGTGAAAAATGAAGTTGCCGTGTCTTTGGCCCAACGCCTGCAACAGCGAAATGTCTGTCTCACGCAAAGGCGCAAAGCCGCAAAGAACGGCAAGATATATTTTCCCGGTTGATGGCAAAGGAAAAGGTAACAAATTCAAGATGCACCCACGGCGCTTCCTTTTGTTGTTTGTGGCATTAGCGTTCCTTAGTTGCTATTAGCGATTTATGCTTTTGCCCTTTGATTGCCTCGCTTTTTCCCCTTGCCTTTCCCGCGCCACCCTCGTAAGACTTTACCTATGGTGTCTTTTCGTGAAACCCTCCTGAATACACGTCCCGCCCCCGGCACCCTGGCACTCTTCTGGCTGGAGCAGGCGCATTTTATTCTCAAAACACCCGATGGTCGGTTTATCCACATTGACCCGTTTCTTTCCCGCGCTCTCAAACCGCACTTGAACATTTACCCCGAGCCACTGATTGCTGCGCAGGAGGTACCGGCAGATTACGTTTTTCTCACACACGACGACCGCGACCACACCGATCCCTATACGCTGGCCCCTCTGGCACAAACAAACCCCGATTGTGTTTTCGTTGGTACGCCGGAGGCCTGTGCCCATTGCAAGCGCGAAGCAGGCATCGCCCCCAATCGGTTGCGCGAAATTCGCGTAAATGACCAGCAAACCTTTCCCGGTTTCTCTGTAGAGGCGATTTTTTCCCAGGATACGTTCGATCCGCCAAAAACAACGCATTTGGGATATCTGTTTGATTTCGACGGGTTGCTCGTGTACCATACTGGAGACACGCGGCGAGAACCTGAAAAATATTTCGGGTTGCTGGAACCCATCCGCGCGCGAAGACCCGCTGCCATGCTGGTTCCGATCAATCGGGGGCATGACAATCCCGGGCCGGAAGGGGCGGCGGCATTGGTGCGATTTGTTGATCCTAAAGTCGTTATCCCGTGTCACTTTGGCTGCTTCAACCACAACACGATTGACCCGCAGGAATTTTTGGAAGCAGCACCGGATTTGAAAAATAGAACCTGCATTTTGCCGCGAGGCGGAATGTTCGCAGTCCAACCGTAAGGAGACTCTTAATCATGGCCGGTTCAAAAGGTTATCTTTGCCTCATGCTGCACGCGCACTTGCCGTTTGTGCGCCACCCGGAACACGAGGACTTCCTCGAAGAGTATTGGCTGTACGAGGCGATTACCGAAACCTACATTCCGCTGATCCACATGATGGAAACTCTGGTCAACGAGGGGGTACGCTTCCGTTTGACCATGTCCGTCACGCCTCCGTTGGTTTCCATGTTGCGCGACGGGTTGTTGCAAACGCGTTATCAGCGGCACATCGAACGCTTGCTTGAATTGGCCGAAAAAGAAGTCCACCGCACGTGGAAAGAAGCGCGCGAGTTTCATGCGACCGCCTGCATGTACCGCGACAAGTTCCGCGCCTGCATCCGCGTTTTCAACGATCACTACCAACGCGATCTTGTGCGCGCGTTTAAAAATTTTCAGGACGCCGGGTATCTTGAAATCGTTACCTGCGGAGCCACACACGGTTTCCTGCCCCTGTACCAAGACCAACCCAACGCCTGCCGCGCGCAAGTCGCCGTGGGCGTGCAAACCTATACGGAAAACTTTGGACGCCCGCCACGCGGTATTTGGAATGGCGAATGCGGCTACTTTCCTGGCGCTGAGCAGTTCCTGAAAGAGCAGGGCATCCGCTTCTTCTTCGTGGACACGCACGGCATCCTGTTGGCCAACCGTCGCCCCGTCTACGGCGTTTTCGCGCCCATCAGTTGCGAGAACGGCGTGCATGCGTTCGGTCGTGACGCCGATTCGTCCAAGTCCGTCTGGAGCGCTGAAGAGGGCTATCCGGGCGATGTCAACTATCGCGAGTTCTACCGCGACATTGGCTACGACCTCGACTACGACTACATTAAACCCTACATCCATAGCAGCGGCATGCGCATCGGCACCGGTATGAAGTACCACCGCATCACCGGAAGCCCCTGCGAACTGGGTTGGAAACAACCCTACGATCCTGCCGTTGCCGCCGAGGTAGTCCATAGCCACGCGGGCAATTTCATGTTCAACCGCGAACGCCAGGTGGAATTTCTCTCCGCAGGCATGGATCGTCAACCGCTTATCGTGTCACCTTACGACGCCGAACTCTTCGGTCACTGGTGGTACGAAGGGCCAGACTTCCTGACTTCGTTGTTCAAGAAAATCCATTACGATTCCCGCGTCATCGACACCATCACGCCGTCGGAATATATGGAGCGCTACCCCATCAACCAGATGGCGACGCCCAGTTTCTCTTCTTGGGGACACAAGGGTTACTCCGAGGTCTGGCTGGAGGGAAGCAACGACTGGATTTACCGCCACTTGCGCAAGGCAACCGAGCGCATGATTCTGCTGGCCAACAAGAACCGCTGGGAAAGCGATCCGGTCCGTCTCCGCATGCTGAACCAGGCCGCGCGCGAAATATTATTGGCACAGAGCAGCGACTGGGCGTTCATCATGAAAACCGGCACGATGGTCGAGTACGCCGTCAAGCGTACCAAAGACCACCTGCTCAGTTTCCGCGACCTGTGGCGCATGTTGGAAGACGGCACCAGCAATACCGACTACCTGAGCAAACTGGAATCGCATTCTAACCTGTTCCCCAACATCGACTATCGCGTTTACGCAGACCCGATGTAATTTGGAGTGCGGCAGCATGATGCCGCTTTGCTGTTGCGCGACATGTCGCGCCGTTTTTCCGTCTCGTGATGACTTCTATCGGAGAGCGGAAAACACACCAAAACAAACTTCGCACGACGTGTCGTGCAACGACAAAGCGGTGTCATGCCACCGCACTCCAAAGAGGTCTTCCCCCGATTTCGAAAGATGCGCTTCGTGTGACCACTGAGCGAATTTATAAGGCTTAACGCAATGCACGACCTGTTAGAATTTCCTGAAGAACTAATTGCCGTGGAGGAAACCCTCCACGGCATTTTTGAGAATACCCAGGGCCTCATTCGCGAGGCCGGTGAATATGTTCTGGAAGGCCGTGGCAAAAGCCTGCGTCCCCGCCTCGTTTTTCTCTCCGCCCGCGTTAACGCGCCCGACATCATCATCGCAAAAGATTCTCCGGTGTTACGTATCGCCGCCTGCGTCGAACTGCTTCACACCGCATCCCTCTTGCATGACGACGTGGTGGACAACGCAACGCTCCGACGCGGACGCCCCTCGGTCAACGCGCAATTCGGTGCGGACGTTTCCATCCTGTTGGCCGACTATTTATTTTCCCAAGCTTTCCAACTCATCATTTCCTGCGCAAGCGTGCAGGCCCTCAGCATCCTGTGCGAAACCACGCGCAAAATGTCCGCCAGCGAACTGCGGCAAATCGAACTCCGCTCGGAAATGCTGACCGAGGATAATTACCTTGAAATTATCGAATCCAAGACCGCATCGCTCTTTTCCGCCTGTGCCGAATTGGGCGCATTGATCTCCAACGCACCGGAAATGCAACGCGCTGCTTTGGCAGAATATGGACGCAATCTCGGCATGGTTTTTCAAATCGCAGATGACGCGCTGGACTACACTGCCGCTGACCCGCAATGGGGAAAATCCGTCGGAGGCGACTTGGCGCAAGGCAAGCCCACGCTCCCCCTGATCCACGTTTTTGAAACCGCCACCTCGATTGACCGGGCCAACCTCCAGCGCCATTTGCGTAACGGTTGCGAACTGTCGGACATCCTGCCCCTCATCGAAAAATACCACGGATTAGAATACGCCCGCGCCACCGCCCAGCGTTACGCAACCAACGCACTAGAAAACGCTTCAAATTTTGCTTCCGGCGCTGCCCGCGTTCCCTTTGAAAGCCTTTGCACCTTTGCTCTCGATCGAGGATATTAACCCAGCGGTGTCATTCCAACGAAAACACTTGAAATATCCTATCAGACCACCAATAATAACCCGTTGTTTTGTGCCTTTCCCAAGGCTGTTTCCACTCTCGGTTTTCTCTAGGAATTTACCATGACTTTCCCTTTTCGCGTGATTGGCTATTTGTTTCTGCTGACTCTGTTCGCCTTTACTTTGACAGGGTGTGGAGTGTTTCGGGATATTTTTGCCTTTACCGGTTCCGATCTCTTCCAAGATAAAACGGCTATGTTCAATCTCGATGCCGACTATTCCGTCAACATTGCGCATGTCGAGGAGAAATGGCCGGATAATGAAGCCAAACTCCCCCCGGTGCAACAGGAAGTGATCAAACAAATGGGCATCCCCAGCCACGTGCATTTGTGGTGGGGGAAGGATGAACGGGAACTCATTTCCAAGCCGGAATATTTCTCGTCCAAAGGTGCCGGAGACGCTGAGGCGAAACCCCGCAAGATTTCTTGGGTGTACTTGGACAAGAACAAGGAAGTCTTTTTCAAACCGGGAAAGTCGGAAGAATTTGACGTGAAAGATCTCCCCGCCAAAGTTCGCGCTACCATTGAATCCGGTGATCCTGAAAAAATAACCCACTCCACTGACGACAAGGATCAAATCGATGTTTGGCGCTATCTGAAGTCCGGGCGCATTTATTATTTCCGCAACAATTTGCTGGAACGCAAAGACACCACCTCACTTCCGCCCGTCTCGAACTACAAAAGTTATTAAGGAACGTGTTGCATGCTGTTAATCACCGGAGCAAACGGATTTTTAGGTTCCGCCATTGTGCGTCAGGCGCTACAGCGGGGAATTGCAGTGCGTGCGATGGTTCGTCCCGGCAGCAGCATAGACCTTCTGGCGGATTTCCCTTCTGACCATATTGTGGAAGCCGATTTGGAAAAACCCGAATCGCTGGAACTTGCCACACGCGGATGTACCGCTGTGATTAACTGCGCTGGTACCACATCTGAAGCAGCACCCGATCTTGAACTCAGTCGTCGCACAAATGTGGAGGGTTTGCGCGCCTTGCTTGCTGCTTGCGCAAAGAACGGCGCGCGGCGTTTCATTCAGATGAGTTCGCAATCTTCCCTGCCAACTAACGCCAGCGCTTATGGCAAAACCAAATGGGAAGCGGAGCAAGTCCTTCGTGCTTCTGCTGGTATCGACTGGACGATTCTCAAACCCAGTATTATTTACGGACCGCAACTCCGCGGTATCTTTGCCAAGATGGTGGCGCACTGCGATAAACTTCCCGTTATGCCCATCATTGGCTCCGGGAACGAAGAACAGCGCCCCGTGCATGTGGATGATGTGGCGGTTGCTGCGTTGGACTGTCTTGCCACGCCCGCTACGATAGGTGGCACGTATGATCTTGGTGGCAAGGACGTGCTGTCCTTCACCGATTTTGTAAAAGCGATCATTCGCGCACGCGGAAGAAAGACGCCTTGCTTTCACTTGCCCGTTCCCATTGCGCTCGTCATTGCAACAGTCCTGAGCACCTTTCTGAAAAACCCACCGCTCACGCCCGATAATGTCCGCGGGATCAAACTCGCACCGCATGTGGACAACACGGCTGCTGAGCGGGATTTTCATTACAACCCAAGAACGTTTGAAGATGGGTTGCAAGATTTAAAAAAATAAGTTCGGCTGGTGAAGTAATAATAGCAAAAAGTTAGAACATGGATAGACAAAATGGACAGGATTTTTCTTCGTTGAAAAATTCAAAGATAGTCGATCGAAGAATGAACTAACCTTTTTTTATCCTGTAAATCCTGTGCATCCATGTTGAAAATATTTTGTTGTTCTCTGTGTCTCGGTGTCTCTGTGGTAAAATGGTTTCAATGATTAGAAAAGGCCCCTTCCATGTCCTCCGCTCCCCCCATTCAAACCGCCGTGATCGGCCTTGGAAAAATGGGCGTCATGCACGCTGCCATGATCAGTTCCATTCCCAATATGGCGCTTGCTGCATTGGTCGATCTTAACCCCGCCACCGGCGCGCAAACGCAAAGTATTGGCCCGCAAGCACCGTTCTATTCCTCGATAACGGAATTGTTTGAGAAGACCGCTCATCTGGATGCTGTGGTGATTTCTACTCCGCAATTTACCCATCGCGAAACAGGCATTGCCTGCCTTGAACACGGGTTGCACGTCTTTCTCGAAAAGCCCCTGGCACACAATTTGGCGGACGCAAAAAAACTCGCAGACGCCGCCCAGCAGCATCCCGAGCAAGTGACTGCCGTTGGCTTTATGAAGGGGCACTACCCGCTCTGGATCGAAGCCGCCCGCCGTTTGCAAGCCGGATACATCGGCGAACCGCGCCGTTATCGCGCAGCCGTCTACTTTAGCCAGGTGCTCAGCCCCAAAAACGGCTGGACGTTTACCAAGGAACTTTCCGGTGGTGGCATTCTCATTAACTCCGGCGTCCACCTGCTCCACTTCCTGAATATGTTGTTCGGGCAGGGCACCAGTGTTACCGCCCGCTCAACCCCGCTGCATAGTAAGGTGGAAGATACGCTTGCTGCACTCATTGAATACCCGTCTGGATTATTTGGTTCCTATGACGCGTCTTGGAGTTTGCCCGGACACCAGACCGAGTCCACCTGCGTGCTCGTTGAAGGCAGCGAGGGCATCATGGAAATCACCGACGACTGGTTGCGCGTTTACCACATCAATGGCAAAGAGGGCGTGGCAAAGGGTTGGACGAAGACGCACCGTGGCGAATTCGATCATGCTAAGTTTAATCTCAGTCCCGATTACGGTGGCGAGGGGTATTACAACCAGTTGGAGGATTTCGCGCTTGCGATTCGGGAAAAGCGTCCCGCGCGTTACGATTGGCAAACCGGGTTACAAATTCAGCAATTGACCGATGCTATTTACCGATCGACAGAAACGAAGCAGGTTGTTTCAGTAGAGAACTAAAAAGACATCCACAGATTTCACAGATTACACAGATTAATCCCACAAGCAATTTGGCAGTTTTTTTAATCCGTGAAATCTGTGTAATCTGTGGATAAACAAGGTTTTTTCATGGATTTCCTCGCACATCGCACCCTTCCCAAACTCATCCTGTCCGGGCGTTCGCTCACACGTCGACAGCCCCTATCCGATGTCGCAGGTTCATCTTTCGAAAATGGCGCACCCGAACAGGGCGGCATACTTGATATGCTCCGTGCAGCGCAAACCGAAGGATGCGGGGGCGTCTGCGGGGTGGGCGACGATGGTCTTGCCAAAGCCATTGCGACGCTCCGTGCCGAAAACCTGAAACCGTCCGAGTTGCCGTTCCAGATGCTTCCGATGATCCCGAATGTATTAGGATATGTGCGCGAGGCTACCGAATACGGTTTGGCTGGGGCGGGTATGCGCCGCGTGCTGCGCACCGGTCTGGGTGGAGTCATTCGCGCGGGACTCACGGGGATGCGAAATGCCCCCTCTGTCCTGCGCAAACAATTTCCCGCTGCGCTGGAAATTTTGTACGATCTGGAAATGGGCGAAATGAACCGTCTCAAACCACCCGTGGTTTTTCTGCATCACACCATTACCGATATGGCAGTGGCGTTTGGTCACCGCAAAATTCTTGATAACTTTGTCCGCGCCATGCGCGATCGCTACCACACGGAACCGGGCTTTGCCACGTCCAATTTTGTTGAACTGGCTGGACGCCTCAAAGCATGGGACATTCCCGCTTCCTGGATACTTGCCCCACTTAACCAGCCGGGATATCTGATGCCGGGCGGGTTGGAAGCCTACCGAAATATTCTGCAAGAGGGCGGCCTTCGCCTCATCGCAGACAAGGTTTCACCCGAGTCCCCCACGCCCGGCGCGGCCATTGAATGGGCCTTGTCACAGCCCGCCGTTGCGGCTGTCATGGTGGATAAAATCGGTTAAAATTTCCATTCCTGCATTCTTCTT
>DNPO01000470.1:13111-13691 GCA_003501375.1 Candidatus Sumerlaeota bacterium
AAATTTCCATTCCTGCATTCTTCTTGTGTTCCTCCGTCGTCCTCCGTATAATCCAGCTATCCGTTAAAGGGATACGAACCTCTTACAGATTGTCGAGGGAGGGCATCATGGAAAAAACACCGGGCACCGAGTTTGCGGCACCACAGCGTACGCCTCCCAATATCATTCAAATTGAAACGGCGAAAATTTCACAAGACGAAATTCTGCAAATGGTATTGAAAGCAACGCCAAATGTTTTTCTGGTTCTGAATCCGAATCGGCAGATTATTCTGGCCAATCGGGCTTTGGGTGATTTACTCGACGTGAACCCTCTGGAAAAACTGTATGGTTTGCGCCCGGGCGAGGCGCTGGATTGCATCCACTCAACGGAACACCTCAGCGGATGCGGCACCTCCAAGTTTTGCAGCACTTGCGGAGCCATTCGAGCAATCCTGACTGCTTTGGATGGAATTGCGGACGTGGGGGAATGCCACATTCAGCAGCGCCATTCAGGGAACACCTTGGAATTCCGTGTTTTTGCCACCCCCTTCACGTTTGAATCGGGGCAGTATATTTTCGTGGTGCTCAATGACATTTCTTC
>DNPO01000064.1:0-163 GCA_003501375.1 Candidatus Sumerlaeota bacterium
GCATGATGAACACGCGACGGATGTACAGGTGGATGCCATGCGTACCCGTATCGTGCAGCGGCATGTCGAACGGCGCTTTGGACGGGATAAACAGCAACGAACGGAACTCGGTGCGTCCCTCGGCCTTGAAGGGGATGCGTGCCAGCGGTTCGTTCCAGTCGTG
>DNPO01000064.1:446-7169 GCA_003501375.1 Candidatus Sumerlaeota bacterium
GTGCTTGTAGAACTCCTGGTATTCCTCGTCCTTCACCTCGGATTCGGGACGCGTCCAAATGGCCTGCATGGAGTTTAGCACCACGGTTTCGAGAGTTGTCTCAGGGGTCTTGCCCGCCTTTTCTTCCTCTTCGGTCAGGTGGCTGGAGCGCACCACTTCCATACGGATCGGGTACGAAACGAAATCGGAATACTTCTTTACCGTGTTGCGGATCGGCCATTCCTGCGTGTAGTCTTCCAGCCCGTCTTCCTGATCGTGCGGGCGCAGATGCAGCGTGACGGAGGTACCCGGCGTCTCACGCGTGGTCTCTTCCAGCGTGTAACTGCCGCCACCATCCGACTCCCAACGCCAGGCTTTATCTTCCGTGGCATGCCGCGTTACCAACGTCACCTTGTCCGCAGCGATGAACGAAGAATAAAAGCCGACACCAAACTGACCAATCAAGTCGGGCGATGCGGCAGAACCTTGCGCTTGCTTCAGCGCTTGCAAATAATCTTTGGTGCCGGACTTGGCAATGGTACCAATATAGCGGATCACTTCATCGCGCGTCATGCCGATGCCATTGTCGCTGATGGTCAACTGACGGGCAACCTTGTCCACATCAATTCGTACGTGCAAATCGGCTGTGAGTGGGTTGAGTGCGGGATTCTCCAGCGCTTCGAAGCGGAGTTTGTCCAGCGCGTCCGACGCATTGGAAATCAATTCACGGAGGAAAATTTCCTTGTGCGAGTAAATGGAGTGGATCATCAAATCCAAAAGTTGTCGTGCTTCGGTTTGAAATTCAAATGTTTCCGGCTTGCTCATACGGTCGTTCTCCTTCGGGTGTCTGATTGAATAAACCGGTAAGGGTTACGATTCTGTACCGGCCACGGTAAAAACCGTCATTGACAAGATAGAGCATGTTTGGTAAGAAGGCAAGTGTAGTTCGGCATGTCCGAAACGGAAAAAAGGAATACGCCATCATGGCCCGAATATTAGTCGTGGACGATGACGATCAGGTACGTACGCTGCTTCAACATATGCTGGAACGGTTGGGACATGAAGTCGTTGCCGCCACCAACGGCAATGAAGCGTTGCGCTTATATAAGCAGGCCCCTACAGACATGATTTTTATGGATTTGATCATGCCTGGCAAGGAAGGCATTGAGACAATCACCGATTTTCGGCGTGAGTTCCCTGATGCCAAGATAGTCGCCATGTCCGGTGGTGGACGCATGGGCCCGGAAAATTACCTGGATTTGGCAAAAAAGTTAGGGGCACAACGTACGATGTCTAAGCCCTTCACATTTGGACAGGTGCAGGAAATGGTAGAGAAGATATTGGAGAAAAAGTAGTTCTCCCCCAGTAAATAGAACAAAACTCGGGCTGATCGGTCAAATGCGACGGATCAGCCCGAGCTATTTTTAAACCATCGCGTAAAATGCCTTATTGCTCATCTTCCGCTGAAGCATCAATCAAAATCGTTTGATTCCCATTGAGTTCCTTGGCCTTGTACAAAGCCGCATCAGCGCGTGCAATCATTTCCTCGATGCTGGAATTCGCACTGGGGACTTCCAACGAAACGCCGAGGCTAATGGTACAAATACCGATGTTGCTGCGGCAGCTGTCGTGTTTGATTCCCAAAGCCTGAACAACGGAACGTAAGTGGTTTGCCACAATGGAAGCACCATCTCGATCAACACCGGGCAACAGCACCATAAATTCCTCGCCACCATAACGCCCCAGAAAATCGCTTGCACGATGCGTGCAGGAACGCAACGCCTTTGCTATCTGCCTCAAACACTCATCACCTGCCTGATGCCCGTAGTTATCATTAAAATTTTTAAATGAATCAATATCAATCATAATGACAGCAAGCGGGACGTTGGAACGCAAACAACGCCGCCACTCCCGTTCCATCGCCTCGTCCAGCGCACGGCGGTTGGGAATGCATGTCAGCTTATCTTCCAGCGAAAGCACTTCCAAACGCTGGTTAAAAACTTCCAGTTGTCCAATACGTTCAGATAAAGCGCGCTGGAGTTTAACAATGCGCGTTCCCACTCGCACCCGTGCACGCAATTCCTGCGGATTAAACGGTTTGGGCATATAGTCATCTGCCCCGGATTCCAGCCCGGACACCACATCCTGTTTGCTATCCCTGGCTGTGAGCAAAATGACATAGGTCGTCATGCCCAGGTCGCGAATTTTCTTACAGACTTCGGGGCCTTCCATTTCCGGCATAACCCAATCAAGAATAGCAATTTCCGGCGGTTCCGGCTGCTGCATGGCCTCCCACGCCTGCAACCCGTTATTGGTACCAACAACTTCAAACCCCCACTTTTCCAGAATTGATTCCAAAAGACGACGAGCAACTGAATCGTCTTCTGCAACCAATACTTTGAGCGGGGATTCGTACATCGTCGACATGCGATAACTCTCAGGGACGGCAAATTATATCTGCGAAATGGCAGATTCCACGCTTTCGGTAATAGACAGTACCTGATCCATCCGCGCAAGACGCAGGACACGTAAAACGCTCTCGCCCGGTGCAGCCACAAATAACTTCCGGTTATTTTCCCGGAAGTTATTAACAAGATTCACCAAGCGCCCCAATCCTGTACTGTCAATAAATGTAAGATGGGCAAAATCTAACACCACGTTGGCCCCCGTATCCTGGAGCAATAGGATGGCATCCAATTCGTCCACCACGGACAAATGGAGCGCATCCATACCGCCATTTAAACGGACGAGGGTACCCCACGGTTGTTTTTCGATTTCAAAGCGCATTGCGTGTCTTTCGCGTGAAAAAACTTATTTTTTCACATCCTTATCCACTTTTTTCTTGTACATCTTGCTCAGGCATTCCTCAATATCGCGGCGCACCTTGGTCTTGGATTCCTGGCTCACATACAAGATTTCGTCGACCAGAAAAGACATCGCCTGTTCCATGATTTCTTTTTCTTTACCTTTGAGTTCATCCGTTTCGTCCAACACATACAAATCACGGATCAACTTGCAAATCTTGACCGGATCGCCGCTCTTGATAATTTCGCGGTAATTCAGATACATCTGGCGCGCATCGCCACGGGACGGGGAAACGGGCATCTTTAGAAGGCTGTAGACCTTCTTGACGCCTTCATCGGTCATGGGTTTACGAATGCCGCGCTTGGGCAGTTGCGACTTGGGCACCATGACACGTGCCTTTTCCGAACTGAAAATATAGTATTCTTCCGTAATGCCATCTATGGTTTTGGAACAAACACCTTCCACGCGGCAAATGCCGATGGTGGGCTCCACTACCGTATCTCCAGGGGCAAAGTCGATCTGAGTTGTGATTTCGTCCTGCTGGGGGGTTTCTTCTTCCGTCTTAGACATCCTGTTCTCCTCGTCTTTAACTGCAATTGTGGAACGCAAGTTTCTTTAATCAAAGAAAAACCCTGCCTCGCTTGTCAGTCTGAAGAAAATTCGCGGCCTTGTCAAGTATTCAATCAGTAAAATCGTACAGATATGTCATTACACAAACTGTTGCATATTGGGCCTTTCCCGTGTAGGAATCATATAAGGGACATGTGTATTTAAGCACATCTTCCGCCCTGATGCAACACACTTGGGAGAACCGTCGTGGAAAAGAACATAAACACAAATACAATTAAACAAAAAGGAATGCTTCGCCGCTGGTGGTTTTGGCTGGGAATGCTTCTCGTGCTTGTCCTCATCTCGCTGGCAGGCATTTGGAAATATTTTTCCTCCGCCATCTACTTCCAGCGAAATGTGCGCCCAGAACTCGAAAACCTGCTGGGGGGGCGTCCCGTTACCGTGGGTACCTACGCGCTTACCCCGTTGAGCGCGATCCATCTAAAAGATGTGGAAGTGGGCGCCTTACCGGACGAAACCAACAAGACGCCAGTTTTAACCATCAAGGAAATGGACGTGCGCTACAACGCGCTTGCCATGCGAAACAACCGAATTGTAGTTTCCAAAGCATTGATTGAGTCACTGACCGCGCGCATTGAGCAACTGCCAGACGGTTCATTCCGCGGGCCATTCCCCACTTTAGTCCCCAAAACAGACGAGGAAAAAGATACAACGACCACGTTGCACACAAAATCGCCGAAAAAGATAAAGGTAAAAACGAAAAGCAAGGGACAACAGTACGATATTCAAAACGTGGAAGTAAGAAATGTCAATATCCAATTTAATCAGTCCGGGAAAGCAGGGAACGCTCCTCAAAAATTCGCGTTAGAAAATTTTAGCCTGATCTGCCCCCGTTTTTCTCTCACTGAACCATTCCAGATAGAGTTAAAGGGGAAAGTGCGCGCGAACAATTTGTCCGCAGATATAGCCTTCAGCCCGAAAGCAACCCTCAAAGAGGGGCGCATTTACCTGGCTTCCGCTTCCCTGCAAGTGGAAGAAAACGGGAAGCCATTGCTGCGCGTGGATGTGGGGTTGGATGTTGATCCGACCACACAATCCGGAAATGCAACCCTCAAAATATTACCAACCGACAAGCGTTTCTTGAATTTGGCCGCAACCATGTCTGGTATTGATTTCCATGAGGCGGCCCTGGCAGGGGATTTACAAATCGCTCTTGACAAGGGCGAACCTTCCGCCCTTAAAGGCATGCTGACCACCACCAAGTGGAATCCCACCGGCCCGAATATTCCAGCGAACCTCCCCGAAACGGATTGGCAGTTCGCTTTTGATGCCCTGCTGGGCAACGACCAGTCGATGCAAATCACATCAAGCACGCTGCTCGCCACAGCAACCGGACACCCCGACAGGGCATTGTTGAATTTGAATGCAAGTGGCCCGGTGCGCTGGGGGAAAAAAGGAGGGGCGCAACTGCAACTAAAGGCACCTTGTGTGGAACTTCAGCCGTACTTACCTGCGCTGAAAATACAACCAGGCGAGAAAGCCCCTGCCCTGACGATTACAAACCTAAGCACGCAGTTTTCATGCGATTCGGACCAAGTGCAACTGAAGAACCTGACCGCCGAAGTAACCGGGGGGAAAATCGCGGTCAAAAACTTTCAAACATCACTGACGCCCAATCCTCTGCTGCACTGGAACGGTCTTGAGGCGCAAAACGTTGACTTGGATACCCTGCTGGCAAACGTTTCCGCCAAACACTGGGGGCAGTTGACCGGCAAAGGATACTTGCTTTCATCCGGTACCGCGTGCGGACTTTAGGAAGAAAGTATGCGCGAGGCATTGCGCGGCTCGCTCACCGCGTCGATTACGAATGGAGAATTAAAAAATGTCCCGGTGCTGGATGAACTCGCCAATTCCACAAAAATCCCCGATCTACATACCATGCCCTTCAACCAGTTTGATAGCGAATTCATTGCAGGCGATGAAAACATTCGGATCAAACGCTGCTACCTGATCGGGCCGGAACAAAAGGCGGAAGCGTCGGGCTCCTGTGAATATGACACATCGCTGAAAGCGCCTTTGAACTTGGCATTGGGCGGCAAACTCAAAGAATTCGCGCAACGTGAAAAGTTAGCAAAAGCGTTCAAGGCAGATGCAGATGGTTATCTGGTCTTTCCGCTGCCCATGCTGATAACCGGAAAATTGGCAAAACCCAAAATCAAACTGGACGTTCCCAAAGAAGAACTGGTGCAAACGGCCAACGATATTCTTCAGCAATTAGACAAAAAGAGCAGCAAGGATAAAACATCCGATAAAACAGAAAAACCGAACTTGCAGAATGTGCTGGATGTACTCAAAAAGAAAAAAACAAAGCAATAGAAGCGGTTTTCAGCGTCTTTCTACTGATACAACTTCGTCAAAGTTTCTCATAGAGAGCAGACGGCATCGCTTTGAGCAGCCACGCAATAAGCCTCCAACGTCGAGTAACATAGGCACCGGATTTCTTTTTCTTGATAGCATCATATATTTGCCGTACCGCCTTGTCCACAGGTGCCACCCAGAAAAGGCCCTCGCCTTTAGCCATTGCCGTTTGCACAAACCCAAGTTTTAAATCGGTAATGGTTATCGAAAGTCGTGCGTGCTTGACCTTTTGTCGCAACCCTTCCATGTAATTCGATTCAAAAGCCTTGGACGCGTTATAAGCCGGGCAGGCCCGCCCGCCACGCAGCGACGCCAGTGATGAAAAAGAAACCAGATGCCCGGAACCTTTTCCTAAAAAATGCTGCATGGCTACATTCGCCAGCGCAGCAAACCCAACAACGTTTGTTTGAATTGCTTCGCGCTCCAACTCCCAATCCAGCGATTCGTTGAGATCGCCCGTTCCAGCGCTCAACACTACCAGATCAACACCGCCCATTGTCGTGATAAAATCACCCAGCGTTTTCATAGCGGACGCAGCATCCGCAATATCAATCGTTTGGACAAAACATTCGCCGTGGATTTCTTCGCGCAACGTATTTAGTAAGTGTTCCCGCCGTGCCATCACACCGACCACATAGCCTTGTTCCGCCAGCACCTTTGCCAGTTCGCGTCCAATACCTGAACTGGCTCCCACCACAATTGCTTTTTTCATGAGATGTTGAACCTCCATAAATTCAAACGACAAATGCACCCCTTCACGTAGTCAATACTGAAAAACCCGTTTAAGTTTCCTGCGCGCCACCAAGTAGGCGAGGGGGCTGCGCAGGAAAACCTAAACGGATTTTTTCAGTATCGACTACTTACTTGTAGAAACTTGTTACATTTTAGACTGAGGCGTAGCCAACGGAACGACAGTTCGGGTGGCTATCGTTTTTCTAAAAGACTCTAACG
>DNPO01000226.1 GCA_003501375.1 Candidatus Sumerlaeota bacterium
TTTCAACCGCGTAGCGGTTGAAAAGAAACTACACGTTCAGTATCTATTGATATATGAACTCTCTCCTTTTTTTATCGGCTCATTCTTCTTTTGCCCCTTTAGCGCATCCCTACTTTTCCGCCTTCACCTCAATCATCACATCTTTCAGCGGCTTGTCCTTCGTCACGGTAATCTTCATGCCACTGCCTGGCGGCGTATTCTCCCCACAACGGAATTCAAATTCACCCTCCGGCAGGTACAGCGTCCAAGGCTTGCCGGCATCTTCACCACTGATCGGTAGAGTAAATGGATACACCTTGTAGTAGTCATCCCGTTCTTCCCCGGTCGCAGAATCAGCGATCAATATATAGGATTTCTCCTTTTGCGTATTCAGCGGCAACACCAATCTGCCAGAAACAGGAATGCCCTGCGTCAGTGTAATGGAAGTTTCCACCACTTTATTCTCTTCCATTTTTACCTTGACCGGAGCCGCACATATCCAGGATGCGGTTTCCGGCGTGAGCGAAGAATACACTTGCAAACTCCACGTCCCCGCTTCCGCCCCGTGCAATTCAAAACTGCCCGATGTTACGTCCGTGTCATCCCAGATGCTCTGCCACAACCGTCTCGCACCAATACGCCATTCCCCCGGCGCAAGGCTGCCGTCGGGCATATGCACCGTCCCGCGGATGATGCCGTGCCGCTCCACAAAAAATTTCAGTTCCCTATCCAAGCCATTGTAACGGGGAAAAAATAGCCGCTCACTGTCAACATAACCATCCACAACCATCTTCACGTCCACGGAATCACTTTCGGCAAAACCCTTTAACGTAAAACGTCCCTCGGCGTCGCAGGATACGTACGGATCCAATCCCGCATTGGCCCATTCTTCTACGCGTACCCGCGCATTCGAAATTGGTTTGCCGTCCGAGCCCAGCAGACGGCCCAGACGTGGCCGTCCTTCCTTCTTTAACTTGATCACCAGACTGGCATCCTCGTTGGCTGCGATTTCGCGCACAGGCAACACATATCCCGGCGCGCGACACGAGAGGTAATTTTTGTCTCCCGGCGCATCTTTCTGCAACGCGAACTCCGCCTTGCCATACGCATCTGTCGCTACGTTTTGAGAAACGGCATTCTGCTGGTATCTCTCAATTATGACATGGGTCAAGCGCACCTCCGCCTGGGACACGGGATTGCCCTGCTCATCCTGCACCATCGCCTCAATCTTTGCGCCTTCCGCATGCGAAGACGTCAAGACCGCCGTAAAATCTACATTGTCCGTCTTGGTGGTAAAGGTCTTCCCCTGATATCCCGGTGCAACGATGCGGAATGCGACATCGCCCGCCGCCAGAGAATCGACAGTAAAACGCCCATCCTTGTCTGTCAGTTGGTACCGCCTCGGATCGCGATCCCAGCGGGAAACTTCCTGACCATTCTGTTTATAAACACGCGCTCCGGCAATCGGCTGTCCCTGCTCGTTGACCACGCGCCCCAGCACGGAATATGCGAGCGCCTTCACTTTCAACCGGATGGGTTGTCCGGCTGGTATTTTGGACACATCCACCACTTCCATTCCCATATCATACACTGCATTCCCTCTGGGGTATCCCTTTATATAATCAGCAGACGAGTCCCATGAAAACTGGTATTTCATCTGCGGACAAACGTGTGCCAGAGTAAAGCCCCCCGTGTTGGTTGCATCCATCTCCTCCCGGGAAAATTCACACCCGTTGAGCATCAACTCCACCTGAAACTTCAATTTTTGCGCAGGAAAATCATCCGTGGTTCTGGCTTCCCCCGCATACGTTTGCGTGGGAGACAGAGTGATTTGTGCCGTCTGACAGCCCGCTTTGAAATGCGCCACCCCTGCCAAGTCCTTCTGTTCAGAAATGGCGAACAGGTCAAAATCCTGATCCGTTGGAACAGCGCACAGGGTGAAATTACCCGCTTTATCGGTCGTCGCCGGCGGTATTGCCTGATGCACATAAACCTTCACATTTTCCACCGGCTGACCGTTGGCGTCTAATACTTTCCCTTGGAGTGGCACAATGGGACACAATTTAACTTTGAAAACAAGGCTTTCCATATCCTGCGCAACCAACACGCCCACCAAGGGACCGCGATGATCCGAAAACCACCGCTCATCAACCATATATTTGCCACCAGCAAAGGTTCCCCACATGGACGAAACCTTCGAGCCGGATGTTACCTTGGTGGAAAAATGTCCCTGTTCATCTGCCGTCACATGTTCTGTAGTACACTCGCCCTTTTTCCCGGGGGCAGTTACCCACAGATGCAACAGCATTCCCGGCACGGGTTTGCCCGTGGTCAGTTCCACCACCTTGCCGGATAAAACAACCTTCGCTTCCTCAATATCAGCAGCGCTAACCACAGCGCACGATAGCATCAACCACAGGCATGCGGCCAAAGCGACGACGATGGAGTGCGTGCAACTATGCGTTTGTATCTTTTGCATCCGGTTATTCTCCTTGGGAACTAAGCAATACATGACGTCCTACCACAACCAATTCGGTGCTGAATAAATCGTTTGTTGCTTGGCCGGAACCGTTGTAGCAGAAGGAAAGGCAAACACTGCCAACGGGAATAAGTACACCCCATGAGTATCCGGGCCAGAAAACCCGTAATAAAGCGGCCATATTCGCAGCATCGAACCCGCAGGTATTTTCCGATAACGACACAGAGGCCAAAGGATATCGGTTTGCGTAAATTCCTTTTCAGCGTCGGATACGTTCCGATAAAGGGGCCAGTAATTCTGGGTTTTGGCTGACGCACTGGGCTCAAACGGGTTGGGCTGCACCGATATGCTGCAGGCGGTAAGCAATCCGCCGATGCCCATCAAAAGCAGGCTCTTTGTGATGATGCGGTGTATTTTTCTCATGATGTCTTTTCTTTGCCCCACAGAATTTTGGGAGTCTTAACAAGAGATAGATATAGCATCCTTCAAATTTTTTTCCGAATGTTTTGTTTGTTTTGAGGTTTTGTTTTTTAGGGCCGCAGGCTCAGGAACTCCTAAAAGTCCTGATGTTTTGCAGTCAGGGCCGCAGGCCCGTAGGCAAGTAGCCAGGGTTGCGCTTCGCTTACCCTGGGCTGGCCTGCCTGCGAAGCACTCTCATAACGCCCCCTTGGGGCTGAAAGCAAAACCGACACAGCAAGGTTGACATGACACTAGAACTTGAATCCGCGAGTTATCAAAAAGGGGTTCGCAGGATAAAAAAATACTTTGTTATGCCTGAGTTGCATACATCGCAAGCAGGCATAACAAAGTATTTGTTCAAGACAGGTCTTGTCTACTTGGAGTGCGGCTTGATCAAGTCGCACTCCAAAGTTCGCTTACTGCTTGCAGCGCCAAATGTCACCAAAGGATTTGGTACCATTGGTCGTATCATACGTATACCCAACAAGGGTTGGTTGCGGATTACGCACAGACGGATTGTACACGGCACAAATAACGTCATAAAATGGCATGTCCACGCCATCCAGTGTGGGAAGCCAATAAGCCAAGTAATTCGTGCTGTTGCATAGTTGCAACGCCCACCCATTATTGTCGCCTGCACTAATTTGAGTACCGGTTCTACTGGATGTCGGAAGAGAATCGCCGTCTGGGCCACCAGACCACATGATCCAACCGGCATTCATGGCATTGACATAGTTATAACAAAGCCCCTTGAGCGCGAACGGGTCTTTGGGATAGGATGTAATGTAAGCCACCGGCGTCGTGAGGGTTGACATTCCAGGAAGTGTTCCGAAGCAATCCGCAGACCACACCCTATTACCATCACCGGTACGACTTAAACCCGTCAATAGCAAGGCAGAAAAATTGACATTTGTATTGGGCTCTTTTGCATTAGTCACCCGATGATTTGTATCAATTGTCCACTCTTTTCCCATACAGGCCAACGGGTACGAGTTGTTATCAACGCGATAGCATTCAATTCCGGTAGCGAGTGAGCGCATGTCAGATTGCGCACGTGAAACTTTGCTGCGTATCTGCGCCTCCAAAAAGTTCGGTACTGCAATCGCCGCGAGAATGGCGATAATGGCGACAACGATAAGCAGTTCAATCAAGGTAAAAGCAGAATGTCTTTTCATTTTTTTGTCCCCTTTTTAAGTTGATTTTGTAGTATTTTAATCAATACTCACGGATGAAATTTAAGAAGTAACTGCTACTGTTTTTCAGGATTTTCCTCCTTTCTTTTTAATTTTTAGATACAACATCACCCACTTGGCAAAACCGATGGTTTTGCCTACTTGACACGAAGTGCTGAAAAAAATATCTACCCCAGCGGGAACAGACTCCACACAAACAAACGGATAATTTCGTTAATTTCTCAATACCATGTGCCGATACTCCTTTGGGGGCTTCGACTGTCCAAAACGATCATTGGAAAAAAGTGTATATGAAAGGTATCTCTTACTATTCTTTTCTTTGTCGAGAGATCACACTATTGCAATAAATATAAAAGATAACTTACCCTATCGGATTTCACCGACGCGATCCTATCACTTTTGCATGCGTTGTCAATAAAATAATAAATCGAAAGCGTAGATATTTGCAATAATGATCCGCATTGCATCATTTTACTGATATATTCAAGCATCTGTTCTTGTGGGGTACATTTTGGAAGGAGTTGCGTTTGTTCTTGCGTTACTGCGACTTTTGCCAGAATTTTTTTTAGTGTTTTGCATCACCGAGAAGAAGCATCCCAGTTTTCCTGGGCTGCAGGGAGAATCTGCCTCATCCAAGTGGCAATCCTTGACTAG
>DNPO01000369.1 GCA_003501375.1 Candidatus Sumerlaeota bacterium
CGCCCGCCGTTGTAATTCCGACAGAGGCTTTGCAAACGCCTGATGGACAGCCCGGTATTGCCATTGAGTATTTCGGAGGTACAAACTTTGAAAAATCGGTGAGCAAAATGGTTGACCCGAAGGTAGATTATACATGGCCCGGCCCGCCGCTGGTCAAACTGCCCGAAGGCTTGAAAAGCACGGACAACTTCTCCGCTCGTCTGGAGGGCTTTATCGTTGCGCCAGAAGACGGGGAATATGAAATTAGCATTGGTGCCGATGACGGATTCCGCATGTGGCTGGACGGTAAAAAAGTTGCGGATGACTGGAAGCCAGAAGCCATCCGCTATAAGGATACGAAGGTCACTTTGCAGAAGGGGCAAAAACTCCCGGTAAAAATCGAGTATTATCAAGGCGGATTGGATCGTGCCCTTCAACTTGCCTGGCGTACACCGAGCGACCTGAAGAAATTTGCCGATAACAGCAAACAGATGAACAACGTGATGGAGACTTACTTGCCAACAGGAACCGCTTGGTATGACTTCTGGACCAACGAGCGCTTCGACGGCGGTAAGACGGTGAACAAAGAGTGCCCACTCGACATTCTGCCGCTCTACGTCCGCGCTGGTTCCATTGTGCCGATGGGTCCGGTCATGCAGTACGCGACCGAAAAACCCGATGCCCCGTATGAAATCCGCATTTACCCAGGCGCAAATGCGAAATTCACGATCTACGAGGACGACAACGAGACCTACAATTACGAAAAAGGCCAGTGCGCAACGTACGATCTCACTTGGGATGATGCAGCGAAGAAGTTGACGGTTAGCGCTCGCAAAGGTTCCTTCCCGGAAATGGTCGCCTCGCGCAAACTGAACGTTGTGTTGGCCGCTCCGAACCAGAATGCAGGAGTCGCAGACGGTGCAGTTTCCGCCCAGACAATTACCTACAGCGGAAAACAGGTGGAAGTGAAGTTTTAATCCTTTACCAGACCCGTCCGCAAGGGCGGGCCTGGTAAAGAAACGTTTGCAGGTGGTTCCGTATTAGAAAAAGGTTAGTGTTTTGCAGGACATGTGTAAATTAATACACATGGATTTACCATATCTCTCGAGAGGATGAAACATCATGTTCGTATCCATGTTGAAGAAAGTTTGTGCAGTATCATCTTTTGCCTTGTTGGTTTCTGGAGCATTTGCGGCTGACCTCAAAGACGTCGGCCCCAATGGCAGCGTTGGCGTTGGCACCTACAGCACACAAGCGGAGTACAAGGACATCAAGGTTGTCGGCGCGGATGGTAAAGTCGTTTACGAGTCGGGCGAGTTAAAAGACATGAAAGGTTGGGTCACGTCAGAAGGCGAATGGAAAGTCAAAGATGGCGCGTTGGCTCAAAGTGGCAGCCCTGAGGGCAACATTTCACAGATTATTCTGGACAAACCCATGCCTGCCGAATATACACTGACCATGAAGGCTCGCAAGACGGGTGGCGATGAAGGCTTTCTGATTCTGTTCCGCGCCAAGGGCTTCCCCGACGGGGAACGCTGCTGCTGGAACCTCGGCGGCTGGGGCAACACGCAAACCTCGCTCGATGGTGCCGAGTATGTAGTGGATGATCTCAAAAAAGACGATCCGGCTATTGATAGCAACAAGTGGTACAACATCAAGGTCGAAGTAAGCGCAAAGGGCCTCCGTTGTTCGTTGAACGATCGCTTGGTCTATAACGTGGACAAGGCTGGCAAAGTGATTGAAGAGAAGAAAACTGACAAACCGGCCGACGAGAAAAAAGGTGATAAAGCAGCTGATGAGAAAAAGGCTGACAAGTAACCAGCAGCGTTGAAGCAGGCACAATGGCGACAGACTCGAATGAGGGTCTGTCGCTTTTTTTTTGGATTTTGTTGGTAGTTAATGGTAAAGTCATCGCTGGTTCCGGTATTCATGAATTTAACACCACACGGTAGCGATAATCTCAAACGAAGGAGAACAGCAGTGATGAAATCCGCTTTTCGCAAGTTTGCAGTGGGTATCTTGAGCATTTTGGGAATAACAGGCACTTTTGCAACCGCTGCCCCCGTTATCGTCACCAGTCCTGACGGTACAATAAAAACTGAACTCACCGCAGAGGGGGGGACACTGCGCTACCGCATTCTGGTGGATGGGAAGCAGGTTCTGGCTCCATCGGCGCTCGGCATACAGAGCGATGACGTGGAATTGGGACACAACGTAACGCTGGGCGCAGTCAAAACGCGTGACATCAATGAAAAATATCCGTCTCGCGGAACACGCGCCGAGGCGGTGAACCACGCGAAAGAAGCCACCGTATCAGCAACCGCTGGGGGGCAATCCTACGAGGTGGATGTCCACGTTGGCGATGATGGTGTAGGCGTTCGTCTGCGTCTGCCCGCCAAGCAGGATCGAAAAGTACAGGCCGACCGATCCGCGTGGAAACTGGAAGGTAACCCGACGCTCTGGGCTACGACGCTCAACCCGTGTTATGAAGACCCCTACATAACCACGAGTTTGGACAAACTAAAACCCAATGGGGCCTACGGATTTCCCATGACGGCCCAAGTTGGTTCTGTGTACCTCAGCCTGACCGAGGCGGCATTGAAAGACTACGGTGATCTGGCGGTGAAACGCGCGGTGGACGGAGCCTTAGAAGGGTTTCTACACGCCGATCCCCAAGGTTGGACAACTAATGATGCAGTTACCCAGCCGTGGCGCGTAACCATTATCGCCCGTGATCTCACGGTTCTGGTTAATAATACCTTGGTTCAGAATCTCAATCCCCCCCCCACTCCCGAACTGGCCAGCGCCAAGTGGATCGTTCCCGGGCGTGCCATTTGGCAGTGGATGGCAATCGGCGACCCGAAGTTTGACGATCAGCATCAGTGGGTCGATTGGACCAAGGAAATGGGTTACGAATACTACCTTGTGGATGACGGTTGGAAGAAATGGAAAAACCCGTGGGAGTCTCTCGCCTCGGTGTGCGACTATGGCAAGAGCAAGGGCGTAAAAGTGTGGGTGTGGGTGCATAGCAACGAGGTCAAAACACCAGCAGCCCGTAAGGCTTACTTTGATAAGTTGGTACAAATTGGCGCGGTCGGGGTGAAGATCGACTTCCCGCCCGCGACCAATCGCTGGTGGGCCACTTGGTATTACGACACGGCTCAGGATGCCGCCGAACGCAAACTGATGGTGGACTTTCACGGCGCGACCAAGCCGACTGGCATGGAACGTACCTGGCCCAACGCGTTAACGCGTGAAGGCATTCGCGGGCACGAGTGGCAGATGACCCGCTACAAACGCATTCTGGACCCGCAGCATGACACCATTTTGCCCTTCACCCGTTTACTTGCTGGCCCAGGCGACTATACACCGACGGTGTTCGAGTCTAAGGAATTGCAGGGCAACACGTGGTCGCACGAATTGGCGCAAGCAATCCTGTTCACCTCGCCCTTCCTCTGCACCAGCGGTCATCCCAAGGACTACGTGGCTAATCCGGCGAAGGATGTGCTTTCCGCTGTTCCCGCCGTATGGGACGAGACCCGCGTGCTGGTCGGCAGTGACCCCGGCGAGGTTGTGGTCAGGGCCCGCCGCTCCGGAAAGCAGTGGTTTGTCGCTGTTATCAATGGCGGCAATGCATCCACTCTCGACATCCCGTGCGACTTCCTTGGTTCCGGTTCGTGGAAAGCCAGCCGCTTGGGCGACGTAGCAGACAAGGGCGATGCCTGGGATCGTCAAGACGGCACGGCTACTCGCACCGACCATTTGCGTTTGGAATTGCGCCCCAAGGGCGGTTTTGTTGGTTGGTTCCGCCAATAGCATAGCAAGCCAGATTAATAACAAAAACCAAGTTTCTTACAATGTGGCGTTCCCTCTGCGGTGCTCTTGAATGGCATCGAAGTTTTCCAAAAATGTATCGGTCCGGTGTCGTTCAAGTTTTATTTTTTTGACGACATTTCCCTTCCAATGGCCTTCTATCGCTCTAATCGCGAAAGAAGGCCATTTGTTTTTCTGAGGCTTTTGCATCGGTGTGCCATCCCAACTTGTTAACCGAGTAATGAACTTGGTATTTGTGACAGAGGGCGTTATCGCAACCAACAAATATTTCTACCGATCGTGGATTTAAAAAAACAGCCAATTCATTTTTTTATTAGGAAAACGGCATTGCAGCGAGTAATATGGGGGTCAGCAAAAGGATAGCACAAAAAACGTCCCAGAATATTTCGGGTATCTGTATCTTTTTTCGTATTCAATGTTTCAATGAACCCAATACGTCCACATGGATATTTTTATCGGTTCCACAATTGCATACCAAAGGAGGGAACAGCGTTCCATGAATATGAATCGCCATACGTCTTGGTTCACGTGGCTTTGTTTTCTCATCGTGTGTTTTCTCCCTTCCATTGTTTGGGCCGGGCCGCATGTGCGCGTGGGCGTTTACCAGAACAGTCCGAAGGTGAGTGTGTCAGCCCAGGGACGTCCCGAGGGAATTCTCATTGATCTGATCGAAGCCATTGGTGCAGAAGAAGGCTGGACGATCGAATATGTGCCGGGAACGTGGGGTGAGGGGCTGGATCGCCTAGCGGCAGGCAAGATCGATTTGATGACCGATGTCGCGTATACCCCAGAACGCGAAACCTTGTACCGCTTCCATCGTGAACCTGCATTGTCGGACTGGTCGGAAGTGTACGCACAGCGGGGAAGTAAAATTCGATCGAATTTTACTTC
>DNPO01000018.1 GCA_003501375.1 Candidatus Sumerlaeota bacterium
CTACGCGGTTGAAAAACAACAACAATATTTGTGTCTGTCAATAGAGAACCACTCTTCGGATTTTTCATGGGCGTTGACATTTTCACAAGAAATCCTTGCGGGAAATCTTTTTTTTTGCTATGAAAGGAGTTCTTTCCCGGAAATGGAACGGTCGTTCTGTGGGACGTCTCGTCCGGGAATTTTTCGTTTCCTTCAAGGATTTCGAGCATCCTGCCGGGAAACGGTTAGCAAAATGCAATGCCCGAAACGCTGCAAGGAGTTTGACCATGACAAAGCGCGATTACCGGAAAGTCTCCGATTTTTCTACGGAGGAAATCCACCATTTATTCCAACTTGCCCTCACTATTAAGAGGGAGGTGAAGGAGCGCCGTTTTGTTCCGCGCCTTGCGGATAAAAATTTGGCTATGATTTTTGAAAAGCCGTCTCTGCGTACCCGCTGCACATTTGAATTGGCCATGCGTCAGGCGGGTGGTAATGGACTGTACTTGGGTCCCAGCGAAGTTGGACTGGGCAAACGCGAGTCGGTTTATGACATTGCAAAAAATCTGGAACGTTGGTTCGACCTTGTGATGATCCGTACCTTCGCCCAGAAAAATGTCGACGATCTTGCGGTTCACGCTTCCATTCCGGTGATCAACGCTCTCTCCGATGCCGAGCATCCCTGCCAGGCAATGGCGGACTTTTTGACCGTGTTGGAAAAGCGTGGTTCTTTCGATGGGTTCAAACTAGCTTATGTCGGCGATGGGAATAATATTTGTCATTCCCTGATAACGCTTACCGCGCAACTGGGTTGCGAAATCCGCGTCGCCACTCCCGACGGCTATCAACCGAAAGAGGCGACCTTGGTGGAAGCGCGTACGATTGCGGCAAAAACCGGCGCAACAATTTTGATTACGACCAATCCGGTTGAAGCGGTCGAGGGAGTCGATGCCGTTTACACGGATGTCTGGGCAAGTATGGGACAAGAAGCCGAAGCCGCCGAACGGCGCAAGTATTTCCTGCCCTTCCAGGTCAATGCGGAGTTAATGCGTGCGGCAAATCCGGGCGCATTTGTCATGCACGACCTGCCCGCTCACCGTGGTGAGGAAATTACGGACGAGATTATTGATTCGCCGCAGTCCATTGTTTTTGACCAAGCGGAAAACCGACTGCACGCGCAAAAAGCAATCTTGGTGTATCTCGATGAACTGCGGTAAGGTTTTAGGTAACTTCTTATACTCTTGGGCGCTGAATCGGCAACAAAACGGTAAACGCGGCACCCTTGCCCTCTTCGGATTTCAGTAGCAATCGTCCGCCATGCTCCTCGGCGGATTTACGTGCGATCGCCAAGCCTAGCCCGGTACCTTTGCTCCCTTTGGTGCTGAAGAACGGCTCGAAAATTTTCTTTTGCACATCATCTGGAATGCCCGGCCCGTTATCCACCACGCAAGCGTATAACATGCCGCTTTCCGCATCGCGTCCGGTACGCAACACAATGCTTGCTCCCGACTTGCCTTCACAGGCATCCACCGCATTGCTCACCAAATTCAGCAAGGTATCGTGCAGCGCCAACTGATCAAATTCAGAGTCGGGCAATGCTGGGTCGGATTCCAGTAGAAGGTTTACCCCGATTGCCTCTGCGCGCAATTTTTGATTTTCAAACACGTCCTGCATCAAACTATTGAGATTCCCTTGTTCCCATGCCGGTTGGCGTTTTTTGGAATAGGACAACATTCCCTGTACCAAGTCGCTGATCTTTCCTGTGGAGCGCTGCAATACCGGCCAGGCTTCTTTGATAACTCCAATATCATCACTGCTGACACCCAGATCGATCAGGTAACTAGTGCCTTTGATACCGGTCAAAATATTTTTGATGTAATGCGAAATCCCCGCGACGGCGACGCCGATGGCTGCGAGTCGTTCGGATTCAACTTTTTCTTTGACCAACCGCGCATTTTCAATAGCGATGGCAGCATTCACGGCCAGCACATTGAGTAGTGCCAAATCTTCTTTTTGATAATTGAGTTGTCGCGTGCGTGCATCCAGATAAATAACGCCCAGAACTTGATTGGCACAAACCAGCGGCGCGCAAATAGTCGATTGGATCGATTGTACCATGATGCTCTGCGATGCGTTGAAACGGCTATCCGATGCGATGTCGGAGATGAGCAGCGCCATCCGATGATGGGTGGCATGCCGCACCACGGTCTGGCTGATAATTAATGTTTCGCCAATCGGACGTTGAACGCGTGGGGTGAGCGTCAAGTCGCCATTTTCGTACAGTAGGATAGCGCCTCGGTCAGGCTTGAAGGTCTCGAACAACATGTCCATCAGCGTGTTCAGGAGTTTGTCGGTGTCAAAAACGGATTGGATCGCATTGGCTGCCCGGGCTAGCAATGCCAAGTGGTGACTTGAAAGTTTAGCCTGTGAAACCGCGGAGGGATCGGACGAAAGCCGAAAAGCAATGGTCTTGTTGCCGTCAATCAGATCATCGCTTCCCGGAGGAATAAAAAACGCATTGGGCGAAGAATTCTCGGGTGATGCGTCTTCGGGTGCATCGCAAACAAAGCGCACTTCCGTATTTCCCAGGCGCAGGTGGTCGTTAACGTGGAGTTCAGTTTCCTCCTGCAGGGCAATGCCATTGATAAAAAGGCCATGCGTGCTGCCCAAATCACGAATAAAAAACGTATCTCCGCGTTGGGTCAGTGTGGCGTGGCGTCGGGAAACTGAGGAATCTGAGAGAACGATATCATTTTCCGGACTGCGTCCTAGTGAAACAGAGGCAGAATTAATGGGGAACTTAGTTCCCTTTTCCAGGCCGGAGAGCGCTACGATATGGTACATGGAAATGCCTTTTAGCCCGCAATTAAAAACATCAGTTCCCTGTGGGAATTACGCTGAAAAATCCAATCCCAACATGGAAAATATAGTGCAAAATGGCTGCAACAAATCGGCACTCTGAATTCCTTAGACACCGTTTCCCATCACGTCTTGCAAGGTTTTTTGGAATTCGCTTAACCGGAATGGTTTCTGCAAAAACGCGTTGGGCGCAAAACCCTCTTTGGAGGCTTCTTCCTGAACTCCCCGGATATCCGCTTCCGACAGTCCGCTCGAAAAAATGACTATAATATCTCCGCGCAAGGCTCGAATACGTCTCAAAACTTCGGTTCCATCCATTCCCGGCATGGTGTAGTCAATGATGGCAAGATCAATTTCACTTTGGTGCGCCCCAAACAGTTCCAATGCCTCCGCGCCATTTTCAGCGCACAGGGGTTCAAAATTCATCCGTCGGATCATGCGTCCCAATACATCGCGTATTGCTGGCTCATCATCTACAATTAAAATTTTCCGTTTTATCGGCTCGGTAATGACGTCCATATAACACTTCTTCCCCCCCCCCCCTGACAATTGAGCGATGTTAACAAAGAAAAGAAGCAGACGTCAAGGTCATTAAAACCTTCAAACCCTTTTCGGTGCCAGGAGAGTTTCACACTTACAAAATGGACGCCCGGGAGTGCGGTGACTATTTCGCGGCTGTAAAACTTTCCTACTCTCGCTTCCTTGCTATATAAAGAACTTGCCCGCTTGCTTTTCTCAAAAAAAATATGCTATCGTAAACCGCTCTCGAACGAGGGAAGCAATTGTTGGTTTTGTATGCGCTGGAGCATCTTTCTTGAAATGCTGACTTATCGAATACCTATGGAAAATACGCCTAAAAAAATTACGGTTCTTGGTGCTGGCGCTTGGGGCGCCGTGCTGGCCGGATTGCTCGCCCGCAAAGGGCACAACGTCCTTGCGTGGGACTTCATCCCCGTCGTCGTGGAAGCACTCGACAAAAATCGCTCGCACCCCAAACTCCCCAATTTTGTTTTACCCGACAGCGTGCGTCTGACCTCGAACCTGCGCGAAGCGTTCGACTTTGGTGCGGAAGCCGTTGTGGTGGTCGTGCCCAGTCATGGCTTGCGCGGTCTCGCCAAAGAATGGCAAACGATGGAAGTCGGTAAACTTGGCGCTCCGTGGATCATCTGCACCAAGGGAATCGAAGAAGAGAGCCTGTTGCCCATGACGGGTGTGGTAGAAGATGTGTGGGGATCGGGTTCCGCGCAACGTATTGCCGCGCTGTCCGGCCCGACCTTCGCTGCCGAGGTCGCGCGCGAACTGCCCACCACCGTGTGCGTTGCGTCCAGCAACCCCGAACTGAGCGCTTATTTTCAGAACCTGTTTATCACCTCGGCGTTCCGCGTATACACGCAGGACGATGTGATCGGCGTTGAAATCGGCGCGGCACTTAAAAATGTCATCGCTATTGCCGCGGGCGTGTGCGACGGCCTTCAACTGGGCGACAATGCCCGTGCGGCGCTCATCACGCGCGGTCTGGCGGAAATCACTCGCTTGGGTGTATCAATGGGTGCGCGCCCAGAAACATTCTCCGGTCTCACCGGCATGGGCGATCTCGTGCTCACCTGCTGCGGCAACCTAAGTCGTAACCACTCGTTTGGTATTTTGTTGTCACACGGCAGTACGGCTACCGAGGCGCAAAAGAAAATCGGTATGGTGGTGGAGGGCGTGCGCACTGCATTGTCAGCATACCATCTGGCCAAATCAAGAGGCGTGCAGATGCCGATTGTAAATGAGATTTACGCAGTGTTGAACGATGGCAAGTCACCCAAGGATGCCGTACGCAATCTGATGGATCGCGCCGCACGACCGGAAAGAGACTGAAAACCGCAAATGCAAACAAATAAACCATTAACCACGAAATACACGAAACACACGAAAATGATTTTTTCGTGTGTTTCGTGTATTTCGTGGTTAATGATTTTTGTTTTTCTTTTGCCTGTCTTTTGTGGTTGTTCGCGCGTGCCGCAACCGCAACCCGTTACGCCTGACGACTATCTGTTGCGCATTGTTGCGGAATTTCAGCGCTTTGCCGCCGTGGATGTCTATCGCCTCGGAATGCCGCGCGATGCCGCAAACCGCAACGCGTTCCATGCCGCCGTGGAGCGACTCGACGCATACGAAGCCGAACTGCCCAATAAAAACACCGACATTGTTTGTTTTACTCGCGCGGAATCGCTGTTACGCCTGGGGGCGTATGCCAAGGCGCGTGATAACTTTGCCCGCAGCGCCGATGCCGCGACGTCATCGCCGCTCGCAGCCAAAGCGCGCGAACGCATTGTTCGTTGTGAGCAATTTTTAGATGCGCTCCGCCCCGATGAGCAACCCGCCGAACGCGTGAAAGATCAACTGGCCCAGTTGGAAAGCCGTCGGGATCGTTTCGTCGTGCTGGAAGAAAAACTTGCTGCCACGTCTGATGCACCGATTGTCAAACGCGCCCGCGAACAATCGGAAATGCAGATTGCGCACTTCCTATTCGAGCAACGCA
>DNPO01000460.1 GCA_003501375.1 Candidatus Sumerlaeota bacterium
CCCTATCCATTAAAGATTACGGATTCAGGTTTTCCAACTCGCCGGTTTCCAGGTTCAAACGACGGTAATAACAGTTGCGGGGTTCACCGGCCTTGTTTTTAGTGTGGCAAATGTTGCCGCGACGCGGGCGCACAATGTACACCAGTGAGTTTTGTTCGCAGTTGACGCGCACTTCCAGCAGTTCAAACGTTTCACCGGACGTTGCGCCCTTGATCCACAGTTCATGGCGGGACGTGCTCCAGAAGGTGGCGATGCGAGTTTTAACAGAATGCTCCAGTGCTTGCGGGTTGACGTAGGCGATCAGGATGATCTCCTGCGTATCGGCATGTTGCACAGCAACGGGGATAACGTCGGGACTTTGGGCTGAGGCCTTAGCCATTTTGCTGAAATCCAACATCAGGCGCGTGCCTTCTTCAAGTTCTTTGTGGTCGCTCAAGGGGGATAGTTCTCTTTCTCATTAGTCTGTTTTTGTCCCTTTTGTCCTTGCAGTCCTTTATGTCCTTTGAGGAAAGGACATAAAGGACTGCAAGGACAAAAGGGACAAAACCTTCTACAACCGGCCCCCAGTTTGGCAAAAGCCCTGCCTAAAATCCATTTTTTTCTGCTTCGTCAGAGGAAACGCTGTGAATTTACAGCACGCACCGGCGACATTTCATGTACGTCGGAATATAGTTGGCGTTCACATAATGAGAACCGATCGGTTGTTGGACTTTTGCATGTCTTTCTGTTTCTGTAGATTTTTGCATGGAACATGTTTGTGAAAGATACTGGCACATCCTGCAGAAAGATCGCAGGCGGGCGTGTAACCCGCATGCGTACTGCGTTTGTTGTGGGGTGATCCAGCGACGTGCTTTTGGACTATATCTATTCTAATCTTTCTTATTTTTATTTTATGAATTGGTGTCTTTTGCAAATGGTAACGGTAGAGAAGCGCAAGATATTCAGGCGCTAAAACCCGTTGCTTCTCGGAGAAGGTTGGTGGAGTGTCCCTCCGTTTTAGGTGAGGCAGGTAAACGGAACGGCTGGGCCGAGAAAAACCCAAAAAGAAAGGAGGATGCAGAAGTAATCATTTGGTTGTAGTAAGCGGACCCTATTTCTTATTTTTTTCTATGATTAAAAATTCAAATTTCAAAGGAGTAAGAACAATGAAAAAGTATAGCGCTTTTACCTTAATTGAATTGCTCATTGTTGTTGCGATCATCGCCATCCTTGCGGCAATCGCAGTCCCAAATTTCTTGGAAGCGCAAACGCGTTCCAAGGTTTCTCGTGCACAGGCTGATATGCGCTCGCTGGCCACGGCGATTGAGTCCTACCGCGTGGATAACAACTCATATCCTGCGGCAATTGTAGGAGACGTATTCCTCGGATGGATGGGAACAGTGCCAGATTCAAATGCCAACCGCGTCCCAGCAAGTTACACGGGTTATCCTATTACAAACGCCAATTTTGACGCAGTATGTGTGTCAAATAAGTTCTATACCGAAACGGAGTGGACTTGCACCTTTTTGGTAGCCAGTGATGGTTCTATTGCCTCAATTACTACGCCTGTTGCCTATATCAGTTCGTATCCCAGGGATTCCTTTGCTGACACTGATGGTATGTCCTTTGGTTATACCAACATGGACAACAAAATGTGGGTTTTGTGGTCGTATGGGCCTGATCAAGATGAATCGACTGGTGGACAAATGGCATGTGCCGCCAATATCTCCGATACCAGCAAACAAGTAATGTTGAAATGTTATAAGGGCAGAGACCAAACCGATTCGTGGGCCAAACCTTGGGATGGAGACCCAGGAAAATATATCTGTAGTCCTTTTGTCACCAACCCAACTGCCACGCTCTTGACTGCGGGTTATACCTACGACGCCACCAATGGTACCAAATCTCAGGGCGATGTTTACCGACTGAAACAATAAGACCACTAAGTATGTGGAGGGTGCTGCTTGCTTAATAATAACATCCAGCATAAGACACAAAATCTATTTTTCAATAGAAATGAGAGGAATCATCAAATGAGCGAGAAAAAAGCATTCACTTTGATTGAGTTGCTTATTGTTGTCGCCATTATTGCCATTCTGGCGGCCATTGCCGTTCCGAACTTTTTGGAGGCGCAAGTCCGCGCCAAGATTTCCCGCGCGCACTCGGATATGCGCTCGCTGGCCACAGCTATTGAAGCGTATAGCGTGGACAACAAAAGCAGATACCCACTGTCATGCCCAGTCAATGGCGACATTACTACCAACTGCAGGTCTGATGGATTTGGACAGAGCGGCAAGGGGCGTACTTTTCCTAACTGTGTGACCAACATCAACAGCGGCGTAGTCCGGGACCCGAGCGACGTCAACAGCTTCGCGTGTAAGCATGCCTCCTTCGGGATCAAAAACGCCGACAATCCGGGGTTTAGAACCCTGACCACCCCAACGGCCTATATCACATCTTATCCTCCCGATCCCTTCGCGGACACCCGGGGGCTGGTCTTTGGTTACGTGAACGCGCAAAACGGTGCTTGGATACTGTGGTCCTACGGGCCTGATTGTGACGAAAAAACAGGCGGGCAGATTGGCGAGGCAGCGGGCCTAACGGGGGTTTCAGGATACCAGAATAGCGGTCAGTTCCCGCTAGATCAAGCCGACAGGGCCAGTATGGGGTGGGAGGATATGCGGCCCGGTGGCTGGTGGGGTAACTATAACGCAAATAGCATCTATGTGTACTGCCCCAACGTGACCAATCCGAGCGCGTACCTGATAACGGGGGGGGTCACCTATGACTCCACCAACCGGAGCAAGTCTCAGGGCGACATCTATCGCGTGAAACAGTAAAAGCGCGAATGTTTCTTGTGTT
>DNPO01000284.1 GCA_003501375.1 Candidatus Sumerlaeota bacterium
CCATGTTGTACATGGAAGACGGAATTAGTTTTGACACCAAAATGGGCGATGGTTCCAATCCCCAGGCGGGCTTTATGGATAAGTTATTCAGCGTCGGCAAGCGCATGCTAACGGGTGAAAGTATTTTTATGACGCACTTCACCAATCAGGGCACGGGCAAAAAACGTGTCGCTTTTGCAGCACCGTTTCCGGGTAAAATCATCCCGCTCGATTGTGCCAAATATGGCGGCGAAATCATCTGCCAAAAAGAATCGTTCCTTGCCGCTGCGCTCGGCACAAAAATCGGCATTGCGTTCACCAAGAAACTCGGCGCGGGCTTCTTCGGCGGCGAAGGATTCATCCTCCAAAGAATCAATGGCGATGGGCATGCCTTCATCCACATCGGCGGTACCGTGGTGGAAAAACAACTGAACGGCGAAACCTTGCGGGTGGATACCGGGTGTCTGGCTGCGTTTGCAGGCAATATTCAGTACGATATCCAGCGCGCGGGCAATCTGAAATCCATGATCTTCGGTGGAGAGGGCTTATTCCTCGCCACACTGCGCGGCACCGGCACGGTTTGGCTCCAGAGTCTGCCGTTCTCGCGGCTGGCAGATCGCATTGTTCGTAGCGCCCCCAGTGCGGGCGGTTCCAGCAAGGAATCTGGCTCGGTGCTCGGCGGGCTGGGAAATTTGTTTGGGGACTAAGAGCAGGCAAAAAAATAAAATCAACCTTCTGGGGAAACAGTCATGTTTTTAGCTGTAGATGCCGGTAACACCAACATTGTCCTAGGCTTATACGAAGGCGAAACCCTGCGTAAAACCTGGCGTATGAAATCCGACGTTCACCGCTCGACAGATGAGACGCGCCTTTTTCTGCGCCAACTCTTGCAGGAAAAAGATGTGAACGTGGACTGCATCACCGCCGCAATGGTCGCGTCAGTCATCCCCCGCCTTTCCGGAACCCTGCAAGACGCGCTCGAAGAGCTCACCGGCATTCGCCCCATGTTGCTCACGCATGAGTTGGAACTCGGCATTCAAAACCTGTACAACCACCCGGAAAATGTTGGCCCCGATCGGTTGGCCAACGCAGTGGGGGGAATAGCGCGTTACGGCGCTCCCTTGGCCGTGGTGGATTTCGGTACCGCCACCACGTTCGACGTGATCACCCGCAACAAGGAATATCTCGGCGGCGTTATCCTGCCAGGTTTGGAAATGAGCGCGGATTCGCTCTTTCAAAAAACCTCCATGCTCCCACGCATCGCCATTGCGCGCCCGGATCGCGTTATCGGACGCTCCACGTTGGAGGCGATTACGTCGGGTATCGTACTCGGATCGGCGGCAATGGTAGATGCGCTCATGTTACGCATCCGCGAAGAATTAAGTGAGCCTGATTGTACGTTGATTGCCACGGGCGGACATGCGCCCACGCTCGCAGCCTACTCCCATGAGATCAAATTGGTGGATAACGATCTGACGCTTTTCGGTATGCTCAAAGCCTGGGAACAAAACACATAAGGCCTATAAGCCTCATAGGGCTTATAGGCCCTATAAAACATCCCTCAAGGAACCCTATGCAAACTAATTGGTTTTACGCCCAGAGTGGCAAAGAAAAAGGCCCGGTGGATGATGAGGCGTTTTTCGCGCTAATTCGCGAAGGCGTTATCGCTGCGGATACGCAGGTGTGGCGCAAAGGCATGGCGTACTGGCAACCGCTCACAGAGGCAGTACGAGGCGATGAGGCGTATGAATCCCCCGTTCAGGAATGTCTCGAAATTGCGCTGAGTCTGGCAGCCGTTGCCACGGTACAGGACGCGGTACAGGTAGCATCGTCGGCACCCCACGGAAAACGCGTCATTCCGTGCAGCATGTGCGGCAAGCCCGGCCCGGTGGTCGAACTGAACTTTCCCGAAGGCGGCAGTTGGCTTTGTGCGGACTGTCAGCAGAATGCCCTGCAAGGACTGAAAAATGTCCTGACGCAACAGCAGCAACAGCTTGCGTTGGCGGGATTTCTTCCACGGGTAGCGGCCTTCTTCCTCGACTGCATCCTGCTCAGCATTTTACTGTGGGGCCTTTCCCCCGTGCTAAACATTCCCCTGCCTGACATAGAAAAAATGCTTCGGTTGCAGCCGGAGCAGATGAGCAAATATGTGAATTCTTTCCAAAGCACCTATATCCTGCTTGCGATGATAACCTTCATCTACCGCGCGCTTCTCATTGGCTTTTGGAATGCAACGCTGGGTATGCGTTTGCTGAGGTTGCGCGTCATCCGTCAGGATGGCGCACCTGCCGGGATTCAGGGCGGTTTGATTCGCGCCTTTGGCGCCTATATCAGCGATGAATTTTTGGGTATTGGCTATCTTATCGCGCTGTTTGATTCCGAGCGACGTACCTTGCAAGACCATGTGGCAAAAACGCGTGTTGTGCGAATTCCGCCGAACTCCAGCCAAAAGCCAGAATAGAGATTTTTTTGTCCTTTTCGTCCTTGCAGTCCTTTTATGTCCCTTCCTAAGAAGGACATAAAAGGACTGCAAGGACGAAAAGGACAAAAAAAGATAAAAGGTTTTTCTCATGCCCACCATCATCCCCCCCTCACTCGAAGCAGCCATCACGCACCTGAGCAAACTCCCCACTATTGGACGCCGCAGTGCCGAACGGCTCGCGTTTCACCTGCTCAAAGCGCCCAAGACGCAGGTGGAGGAACTGGCTTCCGCATTGCTGACCATGCGGGAAAAATTGATTCGCTGCTCGCACTGCCACCATATTTGCGAACAAGACCCCTGCCCCATTTGCCGCGATACGCAGCGCGATCCGAAAATCCTTTGCGTAGTAGAAGACCCGCTCGATGTGCTGGCAATTGAAACCGCTGGCGTTTTTGGTGGAAAATATCACATTCTGGGCGGCTGTCTCAGCCCGCTCAAGGGCGTAACCGCCAGCGATTTGAACTTGCACACCCTGGACGCGCGCGTGGAGCAGGAGGGCGTAACGGAATTGATTCTGGCGATGAATCCCAGCGTGGAGGGTGAAGCGACCATTTTGTTTTTAACCGATCGGTTTCGTTCGCGGGGCATTCGCGTATCACGCATTGCACTCGGGTTGCCGATGGGGGGAAGTTTGGAACACGCCGATGGGCAAACGTTGGAGCATGCCCTCCGTGGACGACGAGACGCATAAAAAAAGGCGCATAAGGCTTTCGCCTTATACGCCTCTGCAAAACTCGACGGAATTCAGGATTAAATATAAGTACGCCGCTCATGCACAAAGCCGCTGGAACCCTTCTGGGCATTCATCGACTTCACGCGTTTTTTCAGCGACGCTGCAATTTGCGCAACACCTTCCAGCGAAGTTTTCGTCTTCAGGTTATCGCTGGTGATAACCGCCAGACTGATCGTGATCAAGGGGGCTTTTACGATGTTGCCCGACCGATCCTCCGCCTCATAATAACCGCGCTTGAAATCTTCGTCTTTGAACAATTCCTTCTTCTGCTCGTCGAACGCAGCCGATACCTGCTGCATGGTTTCTTCCGAAAGCAATGTGGGGGCAATGATCACAAAGTCATCGCCACCAATGTGTCCGACCTCGGCGGAGCCAAGCGATCCGGCAAACTCCGTCAGAACACGCGCGGCAAATTTAATCGCCTTGTCACCCTGCGCAAAGCCGTAGGCGTCGTTGTATTCCTTGAAACGGTCCAAGTCGCCATAAATAATCGTGAACGGCGGGGTCTCCAACGCGTGCTCGATCCACTGATCAATGATACGGTTGCCCGGCAGGTTGGTAAGCGGGTTGGAGTCAGCGGCAATGCGGATTTCGTAATTGATAAACTTATAGAGCAACTGCTTCATGGTCACGGTTCCGCTGAAACAACCGGCAGAGTCGATCACGATGACTGGCTCATAAACTTCGTCGCGGGGACGCGTCATGGCGAGACGCCCCAACTGCGTGATTTCCATGCGCTCGTGTACGGTGAGGGGAGCAGATTTGGCCAAATCATCGGCAGGTTTGTGCTGGAAAAACGCGTACTGCACCGGCCCGCCCAAACTGGTGTAAAACATCTGCCGGGTGAGCATGGCAGTGGGACGGTGATCCTTGACAAAAACCACATGGTCAATGGCGCCGTCGGCGCGGAAGAAAGCATCCAGCTCTTCACACGTTTTACTGCCGGGTTCCAAAATGGGCGGATGCACAGTGATGTTGGCAATCGAATTGTCGTTGCTCACATGCGGGCAGTTGAAGAGTTCAAAGAAACCGTGCAGCGATTCCAGAATTTCCGGATTCATCTCCGGCGGTTCCGGGGCAGGTTTTCCCAACAGGTAGCCCTGCGCGAAACGCACGCCAAGCCGCATGAGCGTTTCAAGTTCCTCCAGCGTTTCCACTCCGGATGCGATCAAGATGCTTTCCACATTGGAAGCAAACGAGCGAATGGAGCGCACCAAGTGCTGTTTGTAAGCGCGCTTGTTGATCTCGGACGTGAGGGCATAGTCCAACTTGACATAATGCGGCGCGGCCGAAACCAGCGTGACCAAGCCCTTGTGCCCGGCACCGAAATTGTCGAGCGCGATGGAAAAGCCCTGGTCCACGTAGTGTTTGAACATGTTTTCAAACTGATCGTGGTCCAGAATCGGCGACGCTTCGGAAATTTCAATAACAATGCTTTTTTGTTCCACACCCAGTTTTTCAATCTGCGTCAGGGTGTAGCCCTTGTTGATTTGCTGCGTTTGAAAAATATCGGGGTTAATGAGCAGGAAGAATTTTTTATGCGGAAAGCGATTTCCGAAGGAAGCAATGGTTTTGAGCGCCTGAATGCGGCAGGCAAAGTCGAGCTCGGAAGACAGCCCCCATTCGCGGGCTTTTTCAAACATAACCCGCGGGTTATCAAACGGCACCGGGGCGCGTGAAAAAACTTCGTATGCGAATATTTCACCTGAAAAAAGGTCTACGATCGGCTGGAAATGCGAGACAATTTTTTCCTCGGCAATGATGCGCTGTAACGCCTCCACGCACGCCTGGGGAGACGTCGGTGAATCGGTACACGGCGTTTCAGGAACATTATCAACGTTGGTCATGGACAGGGTTTCCGTGGAGTGAGCGTTTGAGCTCCGAGGCGAACGGACACGTTACCGATACGATGTTTTGACCGGATAAACGCCCGACGTCTCCTGAGTGAAAATTCTATCGATTCCCTTACGCAGATGCAATTCAAATATTAAAAACGGCAAAAATGGGATGGGGACGTGCTGCCCTCTCATCTTTAACTCGTCGGACTTTCCTTTATTTCCCCAGATGCTCGCGCAGTTTTTCCAGCATCCCGATCATCTGATCCACTTCTTTCAGGCTGAGGGGCGAAACGGTTTCTTTAACCATCTGCATGTAGGCTGGGTCAACTTTTTCCAGCAATGCCAAGCCACGCTTGGTCATGCGAATCACGTGGCTACGGCGATCATGGGGATCGGCGTTACGCGCGACCAATCCGTTCTTTTCCATTCGATCCACCAACGCGGTTACGTTGGCGCGATTCACCAGCATCATGCGGCTGAGTTCCACCTGAGTCAGCCCTTCTGCCTCACCCTGGTAATGCAGAAGCATCATGACGTTGAACTGCACATCGGTCAGTTCATATTTCTGCAAAAAGACAGTGGTTGCTTTGCGGATTTGTGCGGCGGTATGATAGATATTCAACACGGCTTCGTGTTCCCGTTCGTGGGGACGGGTGATAAAGTCTTGTTTCCAGCCCAGTTCGGTAGAAAGTTTCATTTTGTTCAGTTCCTTGTTATTTACAC
This sequence comes from Candidatus Sumerlaeota bacterium, assembly GCA_003501375.1. Taxonomy (GTDB): domain Bacteria; phylum Sumerlaeota; class Sumerlaeia; order UBA8349; family UBA8349; genus UBA8349. The sequence goes on from DNPO01000284.1 coordinate 5,756, forward strand.
ACAGATAATATACTACGCAATCATCCACCACAAACTTTCTACCACAGTCGCGCGCAAAAAGACATCCCCCTTTTGATCGCGAGGGTGAATTTCGGATTTCAGTTTGAGAATGGGTTGACAGAAACGGGGCTTGTGTTACTTCTTGCCAGCGCCGCCGATATTAAATCGCGCGCGCAGGTTTTGTAATTGCGCGGCATTTTTTGTCCAGTCCGCGCGGTACAACGGGCAGGTTCCTGTGGCAGCGTTGTTGTAATGCGGTTTATCGGGGAGC
>DNPO01000422.1:0-2017 GCA_003501375.1 Candidatus Sumerlaeota bacterium
CCACGATGAGATCGGCTTGTTTGTTCTGCGCCAACAAAACTAATCGGTCAATTTCTACTCGGCAGCATTCGCCGTTAAAATGTTCCAGAGAAAACGCAACGTTGTTTTCTTGACAACTTTGCGTCAGGACTTTTTCCGCTGATTGTAAACCGCGCGTCCCGCCAATAACCAACGCATTTTCCCCTAAAAGTGCCATGTGTTTGCCAATATCGGCGAGTGCGCCGCTGCCCTGCACATAGCGGCTGGGGGAAATCATTATTTTGTTCATGGGTGTATCTCCTGTTCGTTAGGTTTTCTTCTCACCAAGCAACAGCGCGCCGCGCAGTATAGCAGGCACAGCCACGACAACCAATCGCCCCAGGCGCGCATGTACGGCGTAACGCCGGGCGTGGTGTTTGGAAGTGGCAAGTCAAAAACGATATGCCCGGTTTTCGTTTCGTCCAGCGGCAACGATGCCAGCACGCGGCCCTGCGGATCAATCACACACGAGATGCCTGTGTTCGCTGCACGAACCACGGGACGGCGCATTTCAATCGCGCGAAAAATCGCTTGCGTCTGGTGCCGACGTGCGCCGGAACTTAATTTGTACCACGCATCGTTGGTGATGACGGCCACAAAGTCCGCTTCGGGGTACTGGCGGAAGAGGTAAGGAAAGCACGATTCAAAACAAATACCGCAGCCAAATTTTTTGCCCCCCGCTTCAAACAATCGCGGGTTTCTGCCCGGCTCAAAGTTCCCGATACCTAAAATATAATTAGTAAACCCGGGAATGATGTCGAGGTAAGAGCCATACTCACCGAACGGCACCAGGTGCATCTTGTCGTAATATCCCGCGAGGAGGTCTTCTCCGGGCCGCACCAGATACGCGCTGTTGTGCGACTTGCCCTCCTCAAAATAACGCGGATCATCCTTATCGGTAATACCCTCTGCTGGATCAAAACGATCCGCGCCAAAAAAGAGTGGCGCGGCGCTGGTTGTTGCCCAGTCGAACGTCATGTGCAAAAGGTTAGGTGCGATGTTGAAGTACGGAAAGGTCACCGCTGATTCAGGAAAAACGACCAATGCGGGCTGTTTCCCGTTACGCTGGGTGCAGTCCGCGTGAATGGCTTGTAATTCCGCTTCAATCGAGCGGTATATTTTTTCCTGAATGCGTTTCACCGTTTCGGGATGCGAGTAATCATAACTTGCAAGTTTTGTTTTTTGCGGCACGCCCATCTGCAAAATAGCCACGCGATAGGGCGTCGAGGGGGGCGGAGTTTCTTTCAAACGCTGCTGTCCGTATACCACAAAAAGAAGAGCCAGTCCCGCCGCGATGCACGCCTGAATATAAACCCCGCGTAAGTTCCCCCGGCGCAGTCGCCACGCATCTGCCAGGGTTTGGTTGGTCAATGCGATTAAAAACGAAACGCCATACACGCCGGTGATGTCGCAAATCTGGATGAGCGGCAGCACGTTGACTTGCGTATGGCCCAGGTACATCCACGGGAAGGCCCATTCCGACTGGGCGCGTAAATACTCAATCGCCACCCACAGCGCCGGTGCAAAAAAAAGCATGCTGTTGTTGCTCAATCGGTGGGAAGCCCACGCGACCACACCGCCAAATAATGCTGTGGTGGTTGCACAGATGAGGGCCGCGAGCGCGATGCCAAACGGTGCCATCGGGTTCACGTCCACCAGGGTGTTGAGCCAGAGCATGTTGAATTGGAAAAAGAAGTAACCGAAGATCAGGCCAATCCATGCGCCTTCCTTTGCGGTGCGTCCCGGCAGTTGCGCCAGAAAGGGAGCAAGTCCGAAAAATGCAATCCAGCCCCATTCAATCGGGGGGAAGGGGAGCCACAATAAACAAGCGGAGACTATCGCCCAGAAAAAACTCGGGCGCAAAGCGCACCACTGCTCAAAAGTTGGGAAAAAGCGTTTGAAAAACAGAAAAAACTTCTTCATTAAGGTCTCCTGTAATATACCCCCCACTGCAACCCCAACACCTTAACACCTTGGGGGCGCTGCCCCCAAACCCCCG
>DNPO01000422.1:2291-2758 GCA_003501375.1 Candidatus Sumerlaeota bacterium
CCGCTGGGGAATTTCATTCCCCAGACCCCTATGATTTTCAAACGTGTAACCGAGAAACGATGTGGCGTCAGCGGCACATCGTTTCTCGGTTACATGTTTGAAAATCATCAGGTCAAGGAACGAAGTTCCTTGCAGGGGGTGTGGGGGACAGCGTCCTCCACGGTGTTCGGTGCTGGGGTTGCCGTGGGGGTGTTGAGCATCCACAGACACAGGGCAAACAGCAGCAGCGTGCCCCAGAGTTTAAGCGACATGGCAAGCAATCCAACGCCAGAATAAAACGCCTCCGTATCAAATGGGAAACGCGCCAGCAGCAGCGCTCCCGCAATACCGAGCATCCAGCCCCTCCAAAAACCAGAATGTCGCGCGCGTTGGAGAGTAAAAAGCGCCCATGCAGTGGCTGGCACGATCAGAAGCAATCCGATTTTCATCAACCCCAACGGGAAACGACGCGCCGCCGGATGGTACGG
>DNPO01000006.1:0-354 GCA_003501375.1 Candidatus Sumerlaeota bacterium
ACCAATACGCCACACAATTCCTTGGGATTATTCTCACATCGGAGTAAATCCCGAAGGATGTCCATAGGAATCACGGATTGCAACGCTGTATCTGGGATAGGATGGGTATCCATAACAAGTCCCCTCGTATAAAAAATGCTGACAGTTCCAAGCCCCAGAAGTGTCTGCAAAAATTAAAATACAGTCTCTGAAAAACCGTTGAGCATGCTCGGAATATACAACTTTCCGATGTCAAAACGCAACTGCGAAAAAAATGGAAGTTCATATCTGCTTTATGCCACTTAGGTTTGTATTACCGCTACGCGGTTGAACGGCCTAAAGCATATATAAGAACCTGTGTGAAAAGAAGTTTCG
>DNPO01000006.1:602-3128 GCA_003501375.1 Candidatus Sumerlaeota bacterium
GTGTGAAAAGAAGTTTCGCCCTTACAGGGCTGGTTTAATTTTTGGAACCTAACCCAGGGTAAGCGAAGCGCAACCTTGGGTTAAATCCAAAAACCAAGACAGCCCTGTAAGGGCGAAACAACTTTTCACACAGGCTCGTAGAGCATTTTTATATTGAAATGCCGTAACTTGAACTTACGAGGTAATAGCAAAAGTCCACACTAAAATTTTTGCCATTGGCCCATATGTCTTATTTTTTTCCAGTAAGAACGGCTTCGAGTTCGGTCAGTTTTATCCCTATTACTGATAAATCGGTGACTTCACCGGCTTTGCGCACCTCGAATTGCACCCCGGTGCGTGTCTGACCGGAAAAGGTGCCTGCTGTACCAATTTTTTGTCCCTGTTGCACCACGCCATTCGTGACCACATCCGTACCACTCAGGCATCCGTAGATGGTACAGATGTCTTTGTCGTGTGCAATGACCACGGCTTTACCTAACCCACGGAAATCTCCGGCGTAAAGTACCTGCCCCCCCCGAATGGCGTAAATCGAAGTGCCGGCTGGCAGGGTCATTGCATGGATTTGTTTTTTGAGAGTAGACAGGCTCACTTCACGTACGGGCAACGGTTCCATCTTGAGTTTGCTCTTTTTGCCCGGAGTGGCAACTGTTTTGGGTTCGGGTTTTTTGCTAAGCGACTGGCGGATTTGCGACAGCAGTGGCTGAGTGGCCGAGGGCTTTTTTTCCTGCACCAATTGGGTGGCGCGATCCTCCGCACTGAGTTTCACCGATTGCGCAAGCGCATTGGCTACCTGGCTGGAGGAAGTAACTGAGCCGTCTACCTTCAGGATTTCTTTCTCAAGTGTGGCGGCTTCGTCCTCAATGCGTTTTTCCTCCACGGCCAACTCTTCAGGTTTTAACTGGGCGTAGTGGTTAAATTGGGTCAAACGAGCCACGTCAAGTTCCAAGTTGGTGTGGGCCAATTCGAGCGTGCGGATGTTTTCCTGAGCAAACTGCTCTTGCAGCAGGCTGGCTTGAAACGCCTGCCCCAACAGGGAGGAGGTAGCGCGGTCGTCAATATGCATGGTTGGATGGAAAATCTCGGGCGGAGTCAGATCGGAACGTCGGGCTTCGGCGATGGCAAGTGCGCGGGTTTCATGGCGGCGGGAGTCGACCGCCAATTGCAGCCGGGAGAGGTTACGATCCACCAAATCCAGTTTCGCCTGGGTCAGACGTAGGTCACGATCTGTGATTTTCCCCGCGGCACCTGGCTGCTTGAGCCACTCGTTGAGTAAGTTCGCATCTTCTTTAAAATGGCTGATTTTTCCCGAAAGGGTACTGGTGCTCAGTTCGATCTTGTCCATCTCCTGCTCAGAAAGGACGGAAGCAGGCGTAGACGACGTTACAGACAGCGTGGGCGAAGTGACCCCGAAATTGGGAACAGGACGTGTACGCAAGGTGGTAGTGGTCGGACGAACACCCAGTGTCGTAGAAGTGGGACGGATATTAGGGACAGAGCGAGTGCGCAGGGTGGTTGTGGTTGGACGAACGCTCAGGGTGGTAGAAGTGGGGCGTGTTCTGAGCGTGCCGGATGTCGGACGGGTAGTCAGGGTCGACGACGTGAGGCGAGCGGGTTTGGAACGTAGCGTGGTGCTGGTTTGGGCGAAAGATGGCGCAGCAAAAAGAGCAACAATGCCCATGAGAAAAAGCAGCAGGGTACCGTGCGTTTTCATCAGGATTTTTCCGCCTTGTAAGCCATGGGATTGGAAATGATCCACCAGAGCATCGTGCCGAAAAGCCAAAAGCCACACGCTTGGGCAGCCGGGAGGAAGCGCAAGGGGAAAAGTGGGTCGGTCGGCAAGAGCGCATGGAAAATCGGTGCGGCAGTGTAGTCCAGCGTGACGTAAATTCCGATCAGGCAAATCAGCGGCGTTGCACCAAAAACCAAGGATTTTTGAATGCCAAGCGCAAGCCGGAACCATATTGCTTTGCTAGCGCGGTGTGACTTATGATCCACCGGATGCAGGGTCAGAATTTTGTGTTTGATATTGCGAAGCAACCAAGCGATAAGCAGGCAAAAGGCCCCCGAAATCCATTCCATCAAAACGGCGGTGTTTTTCCAAAATTCAAAATTCAGGTACAGGCTTTTGACCGTATTTTCGTCTGTGTACACCTCACGCACTTCAGAGCGTCCGCGCAAAGCCTGGGCGGCTTGAAGCGCTGCGTCCGGCTGGCGCAACACCTCGCGCGGTTTGAGGCGCAGTGAGGTGGACATGGCTGCCACGATATCTCGGTTAACGTCGTCCGACATCCAATCATCCAGCCCCTGGATGTTGCGGAAGTGGCTCATGGGCGATACTTCGCGCACTTCGCGCCAAACTCCCTCTTGGCGGAGTTCCTCCACCAGAGTTTTGATGTGATCCGGGTTGAGGCTCGGTTCCAGAAGGCTTTGGAATTCAAGACAATCTTGGACACGGTCCCGGAATCGTTCCACGTTGTTGGCGGCGATTACAGAGATGCCCAGCAGTAGGGTGGGCGGCAAAAAAAA
>DNPO01000119.1:0-485 GCA_003501375.1 Candidatus Sumerlaeota bacterium
CCATGAGGCGCAAGTCGCTGGATACCTTCAGCAGGTTGACCGCCAGCGCTTTTAGAATGCCGCTCACTTCCACAAAGACATCGGCATTCTGGGTTGCTTCCACCAGATTTTCCGCACGCGCCAATCCCAACCCGGTTAGTTGTCTCAGGTGTTCCGTAGCGCTGAAAATGAAAGCGCGCGGCGCACCCAGTCCCGTACCAATCGCCGTACCGCCCAGATTAATCACGCGCAGTCGCTCCACACATTTGTAAATGCGCCAGCGGTCGCGTGCGAACGCATCGGCATAAGCGGACATCTCGCGTCCCAACGTCGTCAGCACCGCGTCTTGCAATTGCGTGCGGCCGACCTTGACCACGTGGCCCATTGCCTTTTCCTGCCGTTGGAATTCTTCAAACAGACTGGTTACTTCACGCTCCAGCCGTTGCAACTCCCAGATGGCTGCGACACGCAAAGCAGTGGGGTACGTGTCGTTGGTGGACTGGTGC
>DNPO01000119.1:765-2747 GCA_003501375.1 Candidatus Sumerlaeota bacterium
TCCAGCGGATGGATAACTTCGTAATCTCCAAGGTCGCGCCCCAGAATTTGCAACGCCCGGTTGGCCAGCACCTCGTTCACGTTCATATTGGTGGAAGTGCCCGCACCACCTTGCAACGCATCGACCACCACTTGTGCATCCAGACGGCCTTCCATCATGTCAGCGCATGCGGTTTCCAGCGCGTTGAAAACTTCTTTGGAAAAGCGGTTCAATTCATTGTTGGCGCGGGCGCACGCCATTTTTACCGCCCCAAACGCGCGGATGAGCGGGACTCGTACCGGACGGTTGGCAATGGGGAAATTCTCCAGGGCGCGGAGCGTGTGGATGCCCCACAGCGCCTCGGCTGGCACTTCGCGTTCCCCCAGGAAATCCTTTTCCACTCGGGTTTTTGCCATGTTAACAATCCTTGTGTGGTCAGAAAAGCCACGGTGTCCTCAGCGTTTTATTTTCCCGCCTGCTCCAAGAATTTAAAGTATTGGTAGTACATCGGCACACGCCGCACATAGCCCTGGGTTTCTTTGTACGGCGGCACGCCCTTATAGAAAATGACTGCACCGGGGCCGGCATTATACCCTGCGAGTGCCAGAATCGGGTCTTGTTTGAATTCGTTCAGCATATCGTGGAAATAATGCGTCCCGCCCATGATGTTTTGTTCGGGATCGTATATATCCGTCACGCCCAATTCCTTCGCCGTGCTGTCCATGAGTTGCATCAGCCCCTTGGCTCCGACGTGTGATTTATCATGTGGATCAAAACTCGACTCCTGCATGATAATGGCTTTGATCCATGCTTTTTCCACGTTATACTTTTGCGAAGCGCGCGCTATGATCTCGTCATATTGATTGCAATTGTTCGGAATGTACTTCGCAATTTTTTGAAACTCAGTCTGGTTGATGAGCAGCGGCTGCGTAACGGCCAGCGCAGCCTCCGCCGGTTTTTTCACCGGACGCGTTTCTTCCACTTTTTTCTCAATCTCGCTGCCGAGCGCCAACATCTCCTTCGTTTTGTCGATGTCGGGCATTCGCTCTTGCCCGCCCAACCGCTCGCTCTCCCGCTTGACGTGTGCCAGGGAGGTTTTTGCCTCGTGCATCTCGGGGTCCATCAACAGTGCCATTTGATATTCCGCACCTGCCATGCTCAGGCGTCCCTGTTGCTCGTGCATGGTACCCAGCAGCAAGTGCATCCGAGCGTCTTTGATCCCGATTTCGCTTGCTTGCGCCAGCGTTTTTGCGGCCTCAGCATAGCGAACGTGATCGACATCCTGGGTGGCTTTTTCCAAGTAGAGGCGCGTAAACCAATCAACCGATTCTGACCGCGCGGAACTTTCCGGCAGGCGTTTCAGGAGCGGTCCGGCGGCGTTGGCAATGTCATCAAACTTGCCAGCCTCTGCCATTTTTTTTGCGTCTTTAGCTGCTTTCGCTACCAGTTTGTCCAGCACAACATCGCGCGTTTTTTTAATATCCTCGTCCTTCGGATTTTTCTCCAGCCCTTCCTCTAACAATTGCAACGCTTTTTCATACTGGGTCGACTCTACTAAACCACTAACCTGATCCAGCAGTGTTTTTTTGGGGGCGCGTTCTTCAATGCGCAAGACCTCAGACTCCTGCAAATTGATAACCCCGCCGGAAAAAACATCCACGCGTAATTGTGAGTTGGCGCGTGCAAGAATGCGACCTTCGATTTTGCGTCCGTTCTGGAGGAAAATCGTATCCGCCGGACACCACGTCGGTGCCGCCAATAGCAGAGTAAGCAATCCAGTCGAGAAGAGGGAAGGAACTGTTTTCAAGGAAATTCCAAGCATTGTAAGAAGATAAACGCGGGCGACATTGTCCGCTCCTTCAGGGTAACGAAAACGCGTTCTGTAACGCAAGGTAAAAGTCCGGTGCAATTGGTAGAAATCAGGCAAATGTTGCATCGGCGCGTTTGATAGTATCCTTTAATACTCTTTTCTGAATGTTTTCGCGGATTCAAGTTCTAATCCC
>DNPO01000201.1 GCA_003501375.1 Candidatus Sumerlaeota bacterium
CCGCAATCTGACCAAGTAGTGATAGTTTCCCCCATGTTTCGCGCAATGCACACTCCCGCGCATACTTGCGCTGCACACATGGCATACGGGCGCACCGCATTCATGACACTGAGAAGATAGACTAAGTTTGCTGAGGAAAGTTTTTCCACAGGCAGCGCATTGCACCGGCTGAGATATGCTCGTGTTAGGATGTTGCAGACAATCAAGCGCGGAAGCGTGTTGTCCACTAAGGGGGGAACATGGCATACGGGAAACGTTGCTGTCGAACACCTCAAAAATTTCTTCTCCATCCGAAAATCCTTTTACAGTGAAGCGTCCGTGATTTTCCCAACGCATCGCGGAGTTTCCTATCTGGGCCAGAGTTTCGTGTGCGCCTTCGTAAACCGCTCGGGTGGTATAAATCTGTCCGCCTGCTGCCAACCCCATAACACGAACTGCTAAGTTAACATTTCGGCCAAAAATGTCGAGGTGTACCTGGTTTTCCACCAGAGCCTGTCCCAGATGAATGCCTATGCGAACACGTAGGGAACGATCTTGAGAGGAAACAATGCCGCGATTATCCGGTTGGTCATCCTCCAAGGTAAAGCGGGAAAATTCTTCCTGCATTTCCAGCGCGCGCGCCACGGCTTGAAACGGTTCGGGGAAAACGCACAGGAATGCATCGCCCATGTTTTTAATCACCCATCCCCTTCCATCGCGTTCTGTAATCCGCCGTGTAACATTTTGAAAGTATTGCCGGATTTTTGCCATGCGTTCATCGCCCAGGCGCTCTGTAGACTGCGAATAGTTCTCAATGTCGCAGAACAGAATGGCCAGCATGGCCGCTGATGCTCCGTGCAAATACTCTTCTAAACTGGCATATTCCTCTGGTCGGATCGGAAGACTTGCATCCTCGGTTTCGCGATCGACACGAATATCAGGGAAAATATTTTCTTCTTTCAGCATATTAGTCGCACCAAAATCCTTTTGATTTGGTTGTTGCAAAAACGATGCTTCAGATAAAGCGACGTTCGTTGATGCCAAGGAAATTCCATCGACTCCGTACAACCGTAAATAGGTATATGGCATCAAGCCGTAGCCCGCTCCGTATTCGCACTGCACCCCCCAGCGTTCGCCCCAACTATTCCGAATAATCAGGTAGCCTCCGCCGGGGACTGATGTATCGTCTTGGTATCCGACTACGCAGAGAGCATGTCCACCGACGTTTGGCTCATTGCGGAAGGGGAGCGTAATTCGACCGGAACGCGCTACATCGCTGGAAAAGAAGGAACTTTCAAATACCAATACCCCGATCCCCACGGGTTGCGCGGGAATCCCATCCGCACCAGCCAGAATGCGCTTGATCGTATCCAACTGGAGCGCTAACTGCCCGGCAGTGGGCCAGCAAAATTTTGCCGCTTCCTCTTCGGCCCCAGAGGGAGGTGTTTCTGCGTTTGCGTCCGCATCCGGGGTGGAGATGTACGGCCACACATTTTCCGGGCACGTTCCCGCTTCTTGCATGGCGCGAGCAGCGCTGATAAATGTTGTACCTTCATCTTCTGGTGCATGATCGCGTTGTTTACAGGCCCAAAAGAAAAATTGTTCGGAAAGGTCAGCAGAACTGGACAAGTGAAATTCGCGCATGGCGCAAGAGGTAAATGCCACACAGGTGCCCCGCGTCCCCTGATCGCGCACGGGTGACATGGAAAGCGCGTGGTTTACCTTGGGGGGGAGATCAGGAGATTCCGCACAACGCATCAAATTTTCTGGAGCATCTGGATCATTGCCACCGCGCATGGCCAGTTGAGGATGCGAAAGGGTCAGTCCTCTGCCATAATGCGCCATATTCAGGTGTCCCGTTTGCATGGCAGGCAGCAGGGCCACTTGACGCGCATTGGTCAACAGCGTCTCTAACGCTTCGGACGTGATTCCCAAACGTTCCGCCAGGAAACCCCCGAAGCGTTCATGCACCCCCAGTCCGACCAGTTGCTCGGCTGTGGTAATCCACTGGTTTAGCAACCGTTGCGCCGTAACCGCATCCACCCCTTGAATATGTTCCAATGGCGTGCTCATAGACCCAATCCTCCACCTTTCCGCGCCTTCATATCGTCTGGCAGGCGCAACCCCATCCCCGGTCGCGTACCCATTCCTGCTGGTGCATTTTCCAAGATTGCGCGATTTTCACCGTTCAGACATTCCAAGCAGGCTTTTCGCCACTCTTGGATTTGAGCGGGTGCTGCGCCTGCCTGATCGCTCATGTTTTTTACCCCAATATCCGTGGCGGTACGTTCCACAAATTGTTCCAAGGTTGTAATCCAGCAGGCAACCAACCGATCCACCGTTATGGAGGGGAAAAAGGGAATATCACTTAGGGGTGTGCGGGGGTAAATCGGTTCTCTTGCAACATTTTCTCGGTTCCTGTTACGGGGCAAAGCGAACGAAAAGCGTTTTTCTTTCCGCCTTTCTCTCACTTATCAGATACGAGAAAAAACAAGGATATATTTCCAGCGGCGGAGGAGGGAGACAAACATTTCCCTTCTGAACAAGGAGGGATCAGGCAACAAAATTCCACGTCATTAGTGTTCTGGGTTCCTGAGGATAGCAAAGCAGTTGCATTTTTCCGGAGCCGGGTGGCAATGCCATTCGTAAGGGAAGTTTGGAAAGCGGAGCGGATTCGATGAGTACGGGGTCCGGGCCAAAGTCCTGCAAAACAGCGTATATTTCCAACTCGGACGTTTCCCATTTTTTCGGAATCGAGGGGCCTGCAACCTGGCAAATCAATTGCGCCTGAACCGTGGGAACCTGCTTTTGTTCGAAATGAATTTCCAGTTTTAAATCATCAATTCGTGCCTCAAAAGTTTCCCATTGAGACCCTGAACTTCCCCGCATAGGAACAGATTCTGCAAGGGGAACAAAAGTATCAAAACCGATTTCAAGGAGGTTCAGAATAGACTTACCAATCTGAATAGTCAGTTTTACCCCCTCCTGAACAGCATTCAACAGGGGAACTGAAGCGGTTGCTGCCTGGCGTGCAGCCACTTGTTGCAGAAATTGATCGGTCGTCAGGGGGGGGAAACTCGCCGCATTTTTTTGCGCGAACAGAATCGCTTGAACCTTTTGGTTACAAGAATGGCATGTTACCACATGCTGCATGATTTCTTCTTCGGCATGGACATCCAGCGCCCCATCGGTTAAATCCCAGAGTAAAACCTCGTCGACCGTGCAGTTTGTTTCTGACGTTTCGGGAAGACGCGCTATCAATTCAGCAAAAAAAGGGGTTTTGTTATCGTTCATCGTACGCCACACTTTCGCAGGGAAGGAGCAGAAGGAGTCGAATCAGAATTTTCCCAATAACGTAAAAGATTTTGCTTCGTTCGGTGTAGCGCACCCGGGATCGCTGTTTCAGGTTTGTTCAAAAGACGCGCAAGCGATCTATAAGAAGGAAGCCGTATCTGATGCGTATTATGGTAGTCCGCGCTCGCCTTTTCATATTTGTCATGCCATTTTTTCCAACGCTTGGCCTTCAACTGATAATTTGCACAAAGCGATACAACCTTTTCTTGTGTTGGGGTATCTTTTGCTGCTTTTACGGCTGCTTCCAAAGCGCCAAAGGTCGCATTTTGCGCATCATGAAACCAACCCTTCATTTCTGCCTGCTGGCGTCCGCGGCGGATCAATTCAGACTCCATCGCACGCAATTGAAGTTCAATCTTTTCCCGCATTCCATGACACACCGCCAATCCTTCTTCCATTTGTTCGAGAGTTTCCGCTGTCAACGATTGCAATTCACGTACAAACTCTGCTAATAAAACATCCAGACTTTCTTCGGTTATTCCATGCGCTTGCGCTAACCACGAGCGAGAAAAACCAGAAAGAGGACGGAAACTTATCGCATAGATTTCAAACAAGACACGTTGTTCTTCCGGGATATGGCAGAGCGCCTGCTCCATAAATTTTCCATCTTCTGTTTCCATCTCCTCTTGCTTGGGGTAAGCCGCTGCCACACACGCTGCATACGAATCACCTTCTGGGTCACAAGTATCCAGTGGTTGATCGAGTGAAATGGTGTTTTGGGTCATCGCTCCATGCCAGCCAACTTCGTCTTTTTTGGAAACAGCCCAGTGCGAATGCGCTGATTTTAGCCAATCACGAATTTCATTCAAGATGACGCGCCCCAACCACGTTCGGAACGAGCCTAGTGCGGGATTATATTTGTTGATTTTTTCTGATTCGAAAATTCGATGGTACAAATCACTACTGTCCGGTTAAGGAT
>DNPO01000081.1 GCA_003501375.1 Candidatus Sumerlaeota bacterium
GACGACTTGCTCACGCTGGTGCTGGAAGTCGGCGGCCAGGGCTACCTCGGCTCCATCAGTCAGCCAAAACTGCCGAAGTTGGACGGTTGGAAAGATGTGGGAACGCAGTCCAAAACCGAAGCGGCAGGCAAATCCAAATCGTTCGGCGGAAAAAAGATTTTCGAGGTACTCCTGCGCCCCGAAAAAACCGGCACGCTCACCATTCCGCAGATTACCTATGCCACGTATGACACCGAACAAAAAAAATATGTGGAGCAAACCGCCGGGCCATTCCAGGTGCAGGTCGCCAAGGGCAAAGGCCGCCCGCTTCTCATCGCAGGCAGCACAGCCACTCCCGCACCAGCGACCGCCGCTAAATCAGAGGCCAACGCGCCGCAATTCTTCGGCGAGCAACTCGCCTACATCCACCCCGACCTGCCCACATTTGCCGCAGCGCCCACGCCGCTCTATCGGCGTGACTGGTACATCCCGATCTGCCTGCTCTCGCTCGCATGGGTTGCTTTGGCCGGACTGTGGCGCTTCTGGCGAAACTACACCGCCACCCACGCAACCGACCTGAAAGAACGCAGCGCGGGCGGCAAAGCGCGAAAGGAATTGCGCGAAGCAGGAAGCGCCCTGCACGCAAAAAAACTCGATGAGTTTTACCTGAAGTTGGGCGAAGCGGTGCGCGGCTACCTGGGCGTCAAACTCAACCGCAGCGCATCGGGACTGACGCTGGACGAAATCGCCCGCACGCTCGGCGAGCGTGGCGTAGATGCAGAAACCGCAACCAGCACGCGCGACCTGCTGGAAACCTGCGACCAGGCGCGGTACATGCCCGGCGCTCAAACCGAGGACAGCGCACGCGAACTCCTGAACCGTGCCGAATCCCTGCTCAAAATGCTTGATAAAAAAATAATCGCGGGAGGTAAAGCAAAATGAACTCCCTTTTTCAAAAAACACGAAACATGATTCTCACGCAAAGCCGCAGAGCCGCAAAGAACCCCAGCCCCGTTCTTTTGCTTTTGAAGTTCTTTGCGCCTTTGCGCCTTTGCGTGAGCATGCAGTGTCTTTTGCTGTTCGTCCTTTTATATAGTTCCGCAAGCTTCGCGCAAATACCCGCCGTGCCCCCCTCGTCCAACAATGCTCCCGTTGCTGCCGTGCAATCCGCCCCAACGCTCTGGCAGGACGCCTGTCGCCTCTACCAGGAAGGCAAGTTCACCGAATCCGCAAAGAACTTTGAGGCGTTGGTATCGCCAAACGCCGTCGCTCCCGATCTCTTTTATAACTTGGGCAACGCCTATTACCAATCGGGCGAAAAGGGCAAAGCCGCGTGGATGTACGAAAAAACGCTGGCAATCAATCCGCGCCATTCCGACGCTCGAAAAAATCTGAAACTGATCCGCGCAACCACCGCCACGCCTAACGACACCTTCCTCCTTTTCAAACCGCTCGCGTGGTTGTGCGAACGCTACACCGCTGCGGAATGGGCGGGCTTGACACTCGCGCTGCTCCTTATCACTTCAATTTGCGCCTCGTGCTGGATCGTGCGGAAATCATCCCTTGCGCGTTTGCTTACGGGCTGTGCAGGCGGCTTACTGCTTATCGCCATCGGATTTTTCGCCCCCCGTTGCGTGGAAACCGAGTGGCAACATTTTGGAGTGGTGGTTGACGCGGGGGCGGTCGTGCGTAACGCCCCGGCAGCCAACGCGCAAAAATACTTTGAAGCCGCCCAAGGCGAACGCTACGAAGTGGAAGATGCCGCTTCGGGCTGGGTCAAGGTCAAACAGCCCACCACCGGGCGGAGTGGATTTTTACCGGATAGTACATTGCGGAAAATATAAGCAGCTTAATTCATTTGGTTGCCGTGGATGGCCGAACGCCTCTGACTTTTTCGATGGTTGAAAGGTTTTCGTCGTGTATTTCCGTGCTTTGAAAAACTCGACATGATGTTCGTGGGGTTTGTTCAATTCGCCCTGGTGTCGATATGTTGCATTCGTGTTAATAGGCCCTATCCTTTGGGGTGTTCCTCTATTTTTACCTAGGAACTCCTCAAAGGATAGTTTATTTTCGCTGGCAGGTGTCGCGCGTTTTGTTTATGGTAGGGGCCGAAAGGGTGTTGTCTGATGATCGAATACCTTCCCTGCATATTCCTCTGGTGGCTGGCGATTACGTTCGCGGGTTGGCTGGTTTTTCCGCTCGTTTTCCGCTGCGGCATGCTGCTGCCCGATCGCGGACTGGGCATTGCCAAACTCTCCGGACTCATGCTGGTGACGCTGGGCGCAACCTGGTTGCGATTTACGGGGATGGGCGCGGCGATGGGGTATGCGTTTGCGCCCATTGTGTGGACGGTTCTTGCGTTGGCTGCGTTTAATTTTATGCTGTCCCGACGGTATGCCAAGGCAATACGTACCTTTTTTCAAGAGGGCGGTTGGCGCATGGCGCTCTGCTATGAAGCCGCGTTTGGCATCGCCTACCTGCTCTTTCTCTGGTTCCGTTCGCACTTTCCCGACGCGACATTTGACGTGCAATTTTATGGCGCGGAAAAGTGGGTGAACCTGACCACGCTCACCGCGCTGTGGCGCAACGCGGGTATTCCGCCGATGGACCCGTGGCTGTCGGACCACTCCATGAACTACTATTATTTCAGCCACCTGATCTGGGCCATGCTGGCACGAGTAAGCGGCACAGTGCCGGAAGTGGCGTTTAATCTGGGACTCGGCACCACGTTTGCCCTGTTGGTCACGATGGCGTTTTCCGCTGGCTGGGCATTGACGGAACGCAAGCGCGGTGCATGCATTGCGGTCTTTCTCATCGCGTTCGCCGGGCCAATTTTAACCTGGTCGCAACTGCCTGCACTGATGAAAACGGTCAAGGTTAGTGGACTTGGTGATGCGCTGCAAAATTTCAGTTTCTGGGCACCGTCGGACGCGATTCCCAACACGCGCAACGAAT
>DNPO01000345.1:0-3053 GCA_003501375.1 Candidatus Sumerlaeota bacterium
GTCCTTGCAGTCCCTTATGTCCTTGGGATTAGAGGGACATAAAGGACTGCAAGGACAAAAGGGACAAAACATCACAGAATAAACTTGCTCAGGTCTTCGTCCTTGATGATCTCTTCCAAACGGCTGTTGACATAGGCGCGGTCGATCACCACGGACTGCCCCTTCATATCAGGTGCATTGAATGAAACATCCTCGAACACTTTTTCCATCACCGTGTGCAGACGCCGCGCGCCAATATTTTCCGCCTGCTGATTGACGCGGAACGCGGAGTCCGCCAGTTGCTCCACCCCGTCCGGCGTATAGGAAACCGCAACCTCTTCGGTTTCCATCAACGCCTGATACTGCTTGGTAAGCGCATTTTGTGGTTCGCGCAGAATCCGCTCGAAATCATCCTTTGTCAGCGGCTTGAGTTCCACGCGAATCGGGAAACGCCCCTGTAATTCGGGTATCAAATCGGATGGTTTCGATACATGGAACGCACCAGACCCGATAAACAAAACATGCTCGGTGGAAACCATGCCGTACTTGGTGGCAACCGTACAGCCCTCAATTATCGGTAACAAGTCGCGTTGCACGCCTTCGCGCGACACGTCGGGGCCACCTGACGAAGCAGCGCTACGTCCGGCGATCTTGTCAATTTCATCAATAAAAATTATACCAGACTGCTGGACGCGATCCAATGCCTCGACCGTCACCTTGTCCATATCGAGCAGTTTGTCTACCTCCTCGTCCACCAAAATTTGCCGCGCATGACGAATCGGCAGACGTTTCTCGTGCGGCTTCTGCGGCATCATCCGCTCCACCATGTCCTGCACGCGATCCATCATCTCGGATTCGTTGCCCATGCCAATACCAATCACATTGCCCTGAATTCCGCCCGAACGCTGCTGTGCGGCAAACTCAATTTCGCGATCCTCATACGCTCCGGCCAACAGCCCCTCGCGCAATTTTCCGCGCGTGCGTTCGTAGCGCTCTTCGCTCATTTGCGGACGCGCCGCATCTTCCTCATGCGCTTCTTCCTCGTCTGCAGGGTGCAACTGAAAACCGGGAAACCCGCCAAACGACTGCGCCTGGTGTCGATCTGCAGGCGGCATTTTGCGCGTGTGCGGCAGCATAAAATCCAGAATGCGTTCGTTGGCCGCTTCGGTCGCGCGCGCCAGCACTTCGGCGGTACGCTCTTCGCGCACCATCTTCACGCCGATCTCCATCAGGTCGCGCACCATGCTTTCCACATCGCGCCCCACATAGCCCACCTCGGTATACTTCGACGCTTCCACCTTCAAAAACGGCGCACCCGCTAAGCGGGACAGACGCCGCGCAATCTCAGTCTTGCCCACACCTGTCGGGCCGATCATGAGAATATTTTTCGGGCTGACTTCATCACGCAAAGAGTCTGGTAACTTTTTACGCCGCGCACGATTGCGTAGCGCAATGGCAACCATACGCTTCGCGTCCCCCTGACCAATGATGAACTTGTCCAGTTCCGCAACTATTTCGCGCGGCGTCAAACCTTCAAGTTTTGTTTGTTTTGTGTCCATAGTCGTCCTGCACTCTTACTTCCTTTGTCGCCCTGTTTTGTCTAAAACAAAATCGCGGAGTCTGATTCCTTGAGCGTGAATCAAACCTGTTTGTGGATTTTTTACAGCACGCGTAATCCACTGATAGCCAAAATCAATTGCCTCGGATTGATTAAACCAATCCTGCGGATAAAGATACAATTTATCGGTCTCGGGGGATAGTAATATAATTGCAGTGTCTTTTGTCTGGCTGTTGTCATGTGGGTAAAGCCCCGGAATATTGGTAACTATACAAAAATCAGGAAAGCATTTAAATGGTTCAGGAAAAACAATCTCTTGTTCCGTCAAGGACGGATCGAGCGTTAACACAAAAAAATCCGCAGGCACAGCGTTGAAACAGTGCGATGTCTCCTTGTTCACCTGCAAGGCAAAGGCGGCGTTTTCTGGATTTTCAATGGGACGTAAAGCACTCGTTTCGTACAAGGACAACAACATTCCCGGAGAATCACCATGGCAATATTTGTAATTCCAAACCAAGAATTTTTCAGATTGAGGATGAGCAAAAATACAGGTATAAATTCCTGCAAATCCATAGCATACATCATTCTGATCGAGCAGCGCCATCACCCCCACATGTGCATCGTGGACCTTTTCCACATAGTTCCATCGCATGTCCGCATCGTTCCGCACCAAGTGTGGATTTGATGGGGAAAAGTACCACGGAGCAAGACAGGGCGTTTGTTTAAAAAGAGAATCTCGCCTGAATAATTTACCCGCTAAACGCGCAAACCATTGCATGACTCACCCCTTGGCATCATACAGCAAAACGCGATCACTGGAAATTTTCAAAAACAGCCGTCAGGGCCTGTCGATAGGCCGCTTGATCTTCAGCGCCTTCACCGCATCGGCAGCGATTTCTTGCATAGCGGAAGTCTGCGATCCAACCCACACGCTTTCCGTCAGCGTATCCGTCCAAATCACACGCCCCTCGGCAACATCCCAGAGGTCAAGACGCACCGAAACTTTACTGCCCCACACGGAGAAAAAGTTATTGAAACTGGTGTACGCCTCCAGTAATTCCCCACTCAATATATAACGTACGCCCAAATCCGCACCATAATCCGGGATGGCAACATTTGCCATCATCTGCTTGTAATCGTCATCGGTACGCCCAGGAAATGATTCTTCCAAGGATTTACGTTTGTTTACAAAATACTTTTCAAGATCGGTATGGTTGTAGCGTTCAAGTGTGGGGTAGGACTCAAGCGCAAAATAAACCTGCTGCGCAGTCTGAGCGCCAGCGCGTGGAATTTCCCGAATTTTTCGACTGCCCATCCACCAGCCTTTTTCCGAAACGCCACCGTTAGCCTCACCAAAATGCGGGGGCGTTTTCAAATCAAAAACAGCAATTTTCCCCGCAAGTGTTGGCTCTCTTTTCACCGAAGCACACCCCGAAGTAAGCAGAACCAAAGACGCAAGCAAGAGGCAGACAAGTGTTATACTTTTTTTCCGCGCATCTATCATTACATTGTTGAA
>DNPO01000345.1:3390-3806 GCA_003501375.1 Candidatus Sumerlaeota bacterium
CTTTCAGTTCCGCCAAGGACATAGAGCACCTTCTGGCGACTCTTTAGATGATATACGGATTGCTTGGCATCCTCAAGCGCAAAAGAGAGAGAGTAAAATACAGGAGTAGGAACTCCTCAACGGTTAGTGATTTTCTTTCACTTTTGTCAAAAATAAATTTTGAGGATCGCATCCTGTAGGGAAACGGAAATAGATCCTTTTCGTCGGCTTGTTGCAGAGTTAGAGCATTTTCATATTGAAATGCCGCATTTGCATTTTGCTGCTGTAGTTCATCCTGAAAGGCAAACTTCCTCAGAACATCTGTGGCACTTCAAACTGAAAACGCTCTAAACTACGAGCAAAACACCAAACACACCAGGAAGGTTTTCCCCCATGATCAGGACTGCCAGTGTTGCAACACCTGTCGCACGCGCCGT
>DNPO01000126.1:0-1156 GCA_003501375.1 Candidatus Sumerlaeota bacterium
CAGAGGTGTTTTCGTGTGTTTCGTGTCTTTCGTGGTTAAAAAGGTGTTATCCGTGTTCATCCGTGGTTATCCGTGGTTCAGATTTTGTTTTGTCCTGATTTTTTCCCACAACTTCCAGACGGCTTTTCGCTTGCCCCACGCGAATTTTGCCAAGTCCAGCAGTCGCCCGTTGCGAATATAAAACCACAAGTACGCCCTCGCTTGCAAGCCTTCCAATTCACGCCGCGTCAAGGTTTTCAATTCCAGCGCATTGCCCAGGTGCTTGTCAAAATCGCGCCAGTCATTCGACAGCAACCGATACCCGCCCTCTCCACGCGCGGCCATCGCCGCCACCTCGGTGCCGGGATACGGCACCATGATCCCAAACGCCGCCGACGTCGTGTTCAGGCTCGCGGCAAACTTGATGGTTTTCATTGCCGTTTCGCGCGTCTCGCCGGGGAAGCCGAGAATATAAAACGCCTCCGTTTTCAATCCGGCGCGTTTGGATGCGCGAATCGCCTTGCGAATTTGCTCAATATTCGTGCCCTTGTGCGCAGCGTTCAAAATCTCCTGACACCCCGACTCAATGCCGTAACCAATGCGCACGCAACCCGCCTCGCGCATCGTGCGCAGCAGGTCTTCGTCCACGGTGTTCACGCGCCCATTAGCAAACCAGCGCACCTTGGTGTGCAATCCGCGCTTGCGAATCTCGGCGCAAATTTCCAGCGCCCACTCGCGACGCAGGGTAAACGTCTCGTCGGAAAAATCGATTTCCTTGGCGTGGTAGCATTCGACCAACGTTTGAAACTCGTCCACCACCAACTTGGCAGAACGCAAACGTGGACGCTCGCCCAGCGCACGCATGCAGAAGATGCACTGGAACGGGCACCCGCGCGACGCATAAATTTGGTACACATCCGACGGGCCGTACAAATCCCACGCAGGCATGGGCAGGCGATCCAGGTCTTCGATCCAGTCGCGTCCGGCATTCTCCACTACCGCGCCGTTTTTACGCCAAACCAATCCGTCAATTGCAGAAAAGTCCGCCATCCCGTTGATCACGGCGCGGTAGAGTTCGAGGAGCGAATCTTCCCCCTCGCCAAAAATTGCGAAGTCGAACTCCGGGAATTCCTCCAGCGTGCGCGATGGCAATGCCGTCGCGTGCGGCCCGCCCACA
>DNPO01000126.1:1511-6994 GCA_003501375.1 Candidatus Sumerlaeota bacterium
CTGAAACCGATGATTTGCGGCGAGTACGCAACGATCCGCTGCACGGTTTCTTCCAGGCTCAGTTGGTCGAACATCGCGTCCACAATCGTGCTGATCGCGCCGTTCTCACGCAGGTACGCCGCCAAGTACCCCACACCCAGCAACGGCATGCGATACCACGCGCCCTGCACAATTTCTTCCGGGCTGGTCTTCACCATCACCACATCGGCATAGTCCGCGCCCGCCCACAATAACAAACTGCGTCGTCCCGATGGAGCCAGACGCGGCGCTTCGACCATCAGTTGCTCGCGCGGAATCCAACGCAATTCTGAAATTTCATCTTCAGGAAACGAGAACGGCCCGTCGCATTGGCACTCATAAACCCGGATGAACTCCCAGCCGCTTTCGGCGCTGGCTTCCCGTCGCCCAATTTCTTTCACGGACGCTTCGATGCCCAGTTCTTCCTTCAACTCACGCCGCACCGCGTCCTCGTATTCTTCGCCCGCGTCCACATGCCCGCCCATGCTGATGTCCCACCAGCCGGGATAACTGTCTTTGGTTGCGCTACGGCGCTGCAATAATATTTCGCCCCGACTGTTAAAAACAACGACATGCACAGCGCGGTGACGCATTTTTTTCAAATGCACCTCGCGACGCGGAGCGGAGCCAATAACCTCGTCCCGCTCGTTCACCACGGGAAAAAGGTCGTTGTCAGTGGAACTTGGTTGGTACACATCCGTCATAAAAACTTTCAACCTCTTCTATCCGCAGATGACGCAGATTTAAAAAACAAACCCCATGAAACCGCTAATAGACGCTAACAAACGCTAATACCCCCAAAAAATCTGTTAAAAAGAAGGGAGAGACTACCACACGATGCAAAACATAAAAAATAGTAGGGCGTTTTGTACCCGACGGCCCAGAAACTATCGGGGGAAGGTGATTTATTAGCGACCATTAGTGTCTATTAGCGGTTTTATGGGGTTGTCTTTTTTATTTTTATTTGTCCCTCTCCCCATCCTTCTTCTCGGAATCGCGCACATCCTTAATCATCTTGAGGCCCGTCGTAACATTGCCCAAATAAGACCCGGGTGCCGCAGGCACTCCCACGGTTTTCTTGTTCGACACCCCAAACACCAGCACCAAGATCACGATCACCACCACCACCCCGGCAGGAATAACCCACAACGGAATTTTCCGTTTTACTTCCACCGGCACCTCTTCCGACTCTTCTTCGCGCTTCGGAATGTAGGTAAGAATTCCGTCCTTGCGCCCGCAGAGATTCTCCAAAGGAATGATAATTTGATTGTAGTCACTAATGCGATCAGAGGGACGCTTCTCCAACATGCCATACAACGCCCGGCAAAGCGGATCGGGCAGATTTGGATTGAACTGCTTGATGTCCTTGAGCGGCTCATTCATGTGCTTCTGAATCAGGTTAATCGGATTATCCGCATCAAACGGTGGCACACCCGCGAACAGGTGATAAAAAGTTGCACCAAGCGAATAAATATCCGTGCGATGGTCCACCTTTACCCCGCGGCCCTGCTCGGGCGACATATAACGCGGCGTACCCATCAGCATCCCAGTGGCAGTATGATAGGAATCATCCGCAAAGGAACGCGCAATACCAAAGTCGAGAATTTTTATGCGTTCTTCGCCGAGCAACATGATGTTGGCGGGCTTAATATCGCGATGGATGATGCCCGCCGATGAAGCGGCTTGCAACCCCTTTGCCGTTTCGATCAACAGGCGCATTCCGCGCAACACAGGCAGGCGGCCTTTTTCAAACATCACCTCCTGCAACGTTTTCCCTTCCACGTATTCCATCGTGTAAAAAGGATGGTCGTTCTCGGTTTTCCCAATGCGGAAAATATGCGCAATATTCGGGTGCTTAATCTCGGCAAGAATACGCGCTTCACGCGCGAAACGCCGCACCGCATCCGCGTCCTGCACCAAACCAGGAGCCAATAACTTAAGCGCAACCGTCCGTTTTAACTTTTCATCGTACGCCCGATACACGCTCCCCATGCCGCCCTTGCCCAACAACGACACAATAGAGTATTCGTCAATCTGGCGGCCAATGTTGGGGTCTTGCGGTTCGGGCATTTATTTGGCATCCATGCTGAAGGAATTTTCCACCGGCAATCCCATCGCCACCTTGTGCACCAGCGTGAGCAACGTGCCAAACTGAACAGGCTTCGGCAGCACGTAATTAATCCCATGCTTCGTAATCTGCTTCTGGTTAAAATCCTGCCCCCAGCCCGACGTCAGCACAATAAAAACATCCGGGTCGATTTTATGCACACGTCGCGCCACTTCCCAGCCACTCATTTCCGGCATGCCCAAGTCCGTAAACAATACATCCACCTTTTCGGTCTCTAATATCTTGAGCGCGGTAGGGCCAGACTCCGCCAGAATCACATCGTGCCCTTCCGGCTCCAGCGCATCACGGAATATCTCGCGAATAGCCGGTTCATCATCCACCACCAGAATGCGTAGATTCCGTTGCGCAGCCTCATCAAATGCGGCAAGAGGCACTGGAACTGATTCTACCACTTGATGCTCTTCGTGGGGCAACTGAATACGAAAAACCGTCCCGCTGCCCTTGACACTGGAACATTCAATCTTACCATGATGCCGCAGAATAATGCCATACGCCACGGAAAGTCCCAAACCGGTACCATCCCTCTCCTTGGTGGAGAAAAAGGGATCGAAAATCCGCCGCAGCACCTCGTCTTCCATACCGCAACCCGTGTCCGCAATGTTGAGCAAAATCTGATCGTGTGAAATTTCACCCGAGAAGGAAACATCCCCCCCTCCAGGCATGGCGTCCAACGCATTCATAATCAGGTTGGTGATCACCTCGCGCAATTCTGCCGCATTCCCGCGCACCGGCAGTTCCTCGGGCATATCCACGGTAAAATTATACGTAAGACTCTGGTACTCCGCCTGATCTTTCCACCGCGTGCGCGTCATCTGGATGCAATCATGCACCACCTGCACCATGTCAATGTGCTCATAAATCTTGTCGGAAGTTGAGCGAGAGAAATTCTGGATGCGACGAATCGTAGCCGCACCATCGTTCGCAGCCCTTTCGATGATATCCAGATTGCGCAATAATTCAGCATCGTGCAACTGACGGCGCATGATTTGCGCGCGTCCCAGAATCGCTGACAATATATTGTTAAAATCATGCGCCACCCCGCCGGCCATCTCGCCCAGCGCCGTCAGGCGTTCCGCCTTGATCAGCCGCGCCCGCGTCATGGTCAAGTCGTGGTACGTATCGCGCCAACGATCATGCAACATTTTCAAATGCAACATGGCTTGCAAGCGCGTAAAAAATTCGCAACTTTGCATCGGGTACATAATCACATCATCCGCGCCAGATTCCAACGCATGCTTACGCTGCGCATCATCCGGCTGCGCGAGCAAAAGCACCACGGGCAAAAACGCCTCCTGTCCCTGCTTTTTAATCCGACGGCAGAGATCAAAGGGGTCTTGCTCATTCAAATCATCCGGGGGAGTTTTGCCCGGGCACCCCACGTCAATCACCAGCAAATCCGGCGGGTTATTGCGAAACGTTTCCAGAAACGCCAAGTCATTTCGGTGCACTTCCGTATCGTGCATATTGGATTCCAACAACGCCACCAACAAGGGATTCTCTGCGGGTAAGCAGGAGGAAACAATATCAATATGCGCCCGCTGCGGCGTGCTCGAAGCATTCACGACCGGGGACGTTTTTTGAATCACTAAATCAAGTTCCTGCTCGTTGGCGACGCACACACGGTTACGCCCCGACTCTTTCGCCTGATAAAGCGCGCGATCGCTGAACTGCAACAGATGGTCTGGAGTAATGATCTGCACATTCTCGCTGGACGCCACGCCAAAACTGGCCGTAACACTCATCGAGAAAAATTCGTGGATAAACTTCTGCGCCTCCATACCGCCCTGGAGTTTTTCCGCCAGTTTCACCGCGCCGTCCAAAGTGGTATTCGGCAAAATCAACAAAAATTCCTCACCACCATAGCGTCCAAAAATATCCGTCTCGCGCACCAGCCCGCTCAGACGCTTCGCCACCGATTGCAAAATCACATCACCAAACTTATGCCCATACGTATCGTTAATCTGCTTAAAATGATCAATGTCAATCATCACGCACGAAATAGCTTCACGATTACGTCCCGCGCGTTTGAACTCCAGCGCCAACCGATCCATCAGATACCCGCGATTATAAATCGCCGTGAGGGCATCCGTAATCGACTTTTCGTTTAGTTTTCGGTTGGCATCCAGCAGTTCGCGCACCGTAAAGCCCGCACGGATAATCCCGCGCAACAACAGCGCCAATTCTTGTTGCGCCATGTCAGCATAACAAACGCCATCCGTGGTGGGGACGGCAGATTCCTCACGCGGAACCCCATACGCAGAAAACGCCAGCAGGACTGGCACATGGGAAAAACGCTCACGAAAGGCTTTCAGGGTGGAAGTTATAAGCGATTGGGGAAGTTCACCGCTGAGGATCAGTAGACTGGGATGCAGCGGTTGCAAAATGCCGAAAAAATCCTCCGTTGGCTCCAAGGCTACAACGGTATAACCCTCTGCAGTAATTTTATCTGCCAGAGTCAGCATGCGACAGTTGGTGTCACGAATAAAGGCGATATGGTTAATAGCGTACATCCCTTTCTACAGCGTAGCAAAAAGGGCTATACAGTCAATTGGAAAAGCAAAAAGCACCATCAGTAACATATAATAAACGATGGGGTTCAGCCCTGCAGCGCCTCTTGTATCTTTTGGCTCAGCACCGCTTCGCTAAACGGTTTGGGGATAAAAGGAATACTTCCTTCCAACACCCCATGTTGAGCAATCACATTATCCGTGTAACCCGACATAAAAACCGTCTTAATCCCCGGACGAATCGCCGAGACAGCTTCATACACTTGCCGTCCATTCATGCCCGGCATAATAACATCCGTGAGCAACAAATCAATCCGCCCCTCCTGCTTGGCGCATTCGACCGCTTCCGCCCCATAGGCCGTCTCTAACGGGACATAACCTAAATGTTGCAACATGCGTCCGATAATTTTGCGCAGAGGCGCTTCATCCTCCACCACCAACACCACTTCGCCCCCTTTGGCGAGCACGCGTTTCTGTTTCTCCAGTTCCCGTTCAGTCACTACCAAGTTGACTTGTGGCAAATAAATTTTGAATACCGAACCTTGCCCAACCTCGCTGTATAGCCAAATGTTGCCCCCGTGTTGCTTCACCACACCATACACAGTTGCCAGCCCCAACCCCGTCCCTTTGCCCTTTTTCTTGGTAGTGAAAAATGGATCAAATATCTGCCGCCGCGTTTTTTCATCGATCCCACACCCAGTATCGCTCACCGACAACATGCAGTAAGACCCTGGAGCAGCGCCGCCATGGACACTGATATAGTGCTCATCTAAATAGACGGAATCAGTTTTGATCGTCAGCACCCCGCCCTCCGGCATGGCATCGCGCGC
>DNPO01000475.1 GCA_003501375.1 Candidatus Sumerlaeota bacterium
GTATTGGGCAGGATATCCATGACGGGCTTTTGCAACGCCTCTCTGGCGTGTTGTTCATGAGTGTGGCGCTGAAGGGCAAAATGGAAACAAATTACTCCAGCGAGTTACCCGAGGTGCAGCGCATTATCGATCAGTTGGGTGAGGCAATTCGGGAAGCACGCGGCCTGGCCCGTGGTCTTTGTCCCATCGGGGTCGAAACGGAGGGGTTGGTTCACGCGGTGGAAATATTGGCACACGACGTGGAGCACATGTCGAAGTCCTATGGTGCGCCTATCCAATGCACATTCGAAACTAATTTGAATACGGGAAACGATCCGGTTTCTTTCGGTAAGGAATCGGACATTCAAATTTACCGTATCATTCAGGAGGCGGCGACCAACGCTGTCAAGCATGCCGCCACAACACATATTCAGATTTCAATGTTTACTGTGGATAATGAAATGACGGTGCGCATTGCAGACAATGGATCAGGTCTTCACCCCACGGCGGTGTCCCAGCCAGGCATGGGGCTACGTATTATGAAAAATCGAGTCAACCTGCTGGGAGGAAAGATGCAAATTTCCCCAGCAACACCTCAAGGAACTGTCGTTTTATGTAAGATACCCGTCTGACAGAAAGGGCATAAATAATGAGTAAGGCTCCCGCTACACCCCCAGTAAAAAAGAGAGTTTTTGTCGTAGATGACCACGCCGTTGTACGCGAGGGTCTCACGATTTTAATCAACAATCAAACGGACTTAGAGGTTTGCGGCGAAGCCAGCAACGCCCCCGATGCCGTGCGTGGTTTGGAAGACGCCCATGCGGATATTGTTCTCGTTGATATTTCGTTGAAGGGTACCAATGGGCTGGAACTTATCCGTAACATTCGTACGCTTTACAACAAGTTGCCTGCGTTGGTTCTTTCAGCGCACGAGGATACGCGCTATGCCGAACGTGCCTTTCGCGCGGGGGCAATGGGATATGTGATGAAGGATCAGCAGAGCGAAGTGTTGGTGGACGCGATCCGACGGGTGCTGGCGGGCAAAATATTCTTGCGCGCCGAATTGATGCCCGAGGTATTGGCGGCGGTTGCAGGCAAGAAGGATATTGACGACGGCTCGCCGTTCAAGTCGTTGAGCGACCGCGAACTGGAAGTCTTCCAATTGTTGGGACAGGGAATTCAAACGCGTAGCATCGCAGAAACGTTGCGCCTCCAACCCAAGACGGTACATCGCTATCGCGAGAATATCAAAATGAAGTTGGGGCTGAACAACGCGACGGAACTCCTGCACGCGGCTTACGATTGGGTAAATAACAAAACCGAAGAAGAGGTGTGAGATTGAGGTTTTACCCTTGAGTTGTCCAGGGCTACGAAGCGCTCTTATGAGGCCCTTTTGGACTGAATAGCGCTACCGCAAATACCGTTGAATCGCGGAGAAAAACAACGGCCCGGTTAGTTCCATGGGGCCATTCAATTGGAAAAACCGACCGGTTTCTCCCGTACAGGATTTCAAGGGAATATCGTCGTCGATACAAATCGGGCGGTTGTTGAATTGCACACCGAAGAAGCGCTCGACCGGACGGCCTTGGTTTCGGCTCATGCTGAGCGCTTTTTGGAACATGCGCGGCATGTAACTCTCGCCCGTTAGTGCGACGACCACGCCGCCGTCGCCGAGTTCGGCCACCTGCCCACCGAAAAATTGGAAATCCTTAAACGTACCTTTTCCGAGCAGGGTCGGGTCCGCCGACTGGTGCATCTGAATGCCATCTGCGCCCATTTCCACATGCACGGTGAGCGGCACGCGCAAACCAGCTGCGTTGGCGAGTAGACTGACGGTGTCGAACGGAGCGCGTCGGTCTAGAATGCCGCGTCCCAGCGAATAGCCAATGCCAAAACCGCGCCGCGCGCCTTCGTTAATCAGCCCGTTCATCCACTCGGAAGTTTCGCGCGCCATCCCCAGCACGCCTTCGCGCAAATCGCCTGTCGCGTCTTCCTTTAATTGTCCAAAAAACGCCGTTTCAAAATCGCGAATGGCCGCGCCCAAATCTAAGGCCAGATGTTGCACCAGATTGAGTTCCATGAGGCGAATCAAGAGCGGAGCCAACCCACGTTCCAGCGCCGCCGCATCGACCAGCCACACACTCTGCCGTCCCGCTGCAGCTGCCGTAACCACGCATTCCGCCGATTCCAGCAATTGCGTTGCCTGTCCGTAACGCGGCAAACAACTCAGGAATAAATCCATCGGTTGTCGCACATCTGTTACGCGCGCCATGCGTGCCGGGTCAAACGCACTCATGCGTTCCCGCGCGGAATATGTCCGCACTTCATTAAACTCCAACGGTCTTACTATTCTATTATTTATCGCCATGGTAAGCGCCTATCGCGTCTTCTCTCGTTCAATCTCATCCAGCCGCCGGAGCAAGCCGTCTGGATCGTCAAAAACCAACTCGCGCGGTTTGCTGCCCAGATACGGCCCAACAATTCCGCGTTCTTCCATCAAATCCATCAACCGCCCCGCACGCGCAAACCCAACCTTCAGCCGTCGCTGAATCATCGACACGCTCGGCTTCTTCGATTCCAGCACCATCCGCAATGCCTTGTTGTAAAGTTCCTCATCATCCGAATCGCCGCCATCCGTTTTCAAATCAATCGAGCCGAATTCCACCTGTCCGGACGATGCGCCAAATGCGGCAGGCCGTTTCGGCATTTCCATCGACGGCATTTCAGGCGAACGCTCTTCGGGCGTGATCAGTCCCATCGGGCCACTGTCACCGGGTATGCCCTCGCCCGGTTCTGCGGTGGAGAAGTTTTCCTTCTCATATGCCGTGGGTGACTGTGCCCGCAAGTGATCGGTTAGTTT
>DNPO01000088.1 GCA_003501375.1 Candidatus Sumerlaeota bacterium
ACTATTAGTGCCACCATTGAGGCGGCTGCGATTCTTTAAAGCACCCTAAAGTGCCACCCTTCCCTTCCTCTTTCTCTGCCCACAGTTTCACCCGGATTACCAAGTTTTTAAAATTGGTATATCAGAGGGGGCAAGAAAAACATGAAACTCACAAAAGATAATTATTTTTCAGCAGCCTCAGCGCTCTACTGGTTTTGCTCCAACTGGCACAACGGGCAGTATGGCATCCTCTATCGTGTCATGTGTGAATTGGAATACACGCCTGCAATGGGGGAAGAAAACTTGGATGGGGTGGAATATTCGGAAGATATGGAGAACCCGGAGGACAAGGAAATCTACGATTACCTTGAGGAAAAGCATGGGGAAATTGGATACGAATCAATGGAAAAATTCTCTGAAGAATTTCTTGTCCAAATCCATGAAGCCTACGATGCAGCAAAGTGTTGAAAGGGAATGACGACCATGTTTAAGAAAATTACAACGGGTTTTGTAATTCAAGATTACGACGAAAATGGGAAGTGCATTTCCCAATCATTTGTCGCGGGAGATGATGTTCAATTTGAGGACAAAAATGGCAATCCTCTTGAAACGGATGATGGAGAAAAAATTGAACGGAATCACGAATATTTCCCCTTTGATATGGTGCAACCACAAACCGTTGAAGTCGTGGATTTTGTTTCGGAATACGATGATGGGAGCATCTTGGTTTCACCTGCAAAATACGATGCCAGTACGGGACAAATCTCAGACATTCATGCCATTGATATAAATATGACGGGGATGCTTTCCAGAGAGTTCATCATCCGTCGTAGTGGCGAAGAAATCGAGATTTGCCTGCAATGCCATGAACACACCATGAAAGCGGTAATGCTTGAATCGGTTGCCAGCAAACAGTCCCTCGAAGAACTCAAAACTTGCCGTGGTGGATGCGACAACGATTGAAGTTTTCGTCAGGCTTAAAATAACAACCAAACAAAGATAGACAAAGCGAAAGGAAAACCCAAATGAGTACCCATATCATTATCACAAGATTGCGAGTTGAAAATATCGATGTCCCTGAAATGGGGCGAGAAATGTACGTCGGCGTATATGGCGAGTACCTGTCATTCTGTGCCGCATTAGAGGATGGCGCTGGAGAGTTCCTAAAGGAACTTCCAGCCGACGACAAGGAACTCCTTCTGTCCATTGCTCGTCATGCACGCTTCAGTGATTTTGATGAATATGACCTCCAAAATTTGCTCCACTCCGAAGGGACTGCTTCTCACTTTGTTATTGGGCGCAATAGTTACTCCAACGCAGAAATTGTCAAGTGGATGAAAGAGATTGACCAGATACTTGACGCTGAAGAGCAGAAAATGAATGACGAGCAATAACCGTTGAGGTCGGGAGAAAATATCATGCGACGAGTGAAATGCAAATCAGGTTTGTCAGGCTGGCGAGGACGGTTGAGGGGTATCTATGATAACGACTTTTCAACCTTTGATTGCTACTGCGAAACCTATGGAATCCATTCTCGCCTTGGCTATGCAACGCCAGAGGATGTTTGGGAAGCGAATCCAGTCATTGAAGGTTCTGTTCAGCCATCTGATTTCAGGAAGGTCAGGGATTGAGACATGGCTATTAAAATTCTGAAAATCGAGCAGACCGATAACTGGTGCGAGGCTATCAGGAACAAGGTGAAGAGAATCTTTGGTGTTTACCTTTTTGATTCCAAGAGACGGGTTCACTGTTGCGAATTCACACCCAGTTACGAATGCGTTTTTGTTGAAAGCCAAGCAGAGTTTTTCGATGCCTCTGACGATGCTGAAATCGAAAACATCGAAGAAGAAATTCGACGCGGGGATTCTCAAACGGACATGGTTTCCTATCTGCATTGCCATAAACTTGAGTCGTTTCCGCGTTTCAAAATAAGATACCTTCCCAAAGAGAATGCTGGAGTCGCCATGCTCCGTGGACTCAAGAGCAGGACGGCGGAAAAACGGTTGGAGGAAGCGATGGCGTATGCCCGCATTTGCCAAGTTTAAACCCACAATGTCAGAGAGAAATGCCACATGGTAAAAGCAAAAGTCAAAAAAACCGTGGATTGGTCGTATTATCGAGTTTTCAACCGCGCATATCACCGCGAAGGATAACAAAAGATTGCAGACGCTGGACAACTCCTGGCTGGCGGACTTGTTTGTGGTCGATACCAAAGAGCATGGATTTTTGGTTGCCAAGTCGCGAGATTTCTCCTCAGCCGAGGACTTTGTGAGAGTCAAAAAACAAGGATTGTCCGATGCGTTTATTTCTCTCTTGCAAGAGGCTGAACGCTGGCAATGTGATTGGGTGCTCATTGACAGAGACGTAGAAATCTACCCCGAAATGAAGACCTATCGTTGGTAAATACCACTTAAAAATCAGTCTCAAAAGGGAGGGCTTCGGCTCTCCCTTTTTTTATTGTGCGTTCACTTTCACCCGGAATTCTCACACCTAAAGGTTGATTACTATATCAGAGCAACACCCCGTGAAAAGAGAGAACAACATGAACCTCATCGAATCCTTTTCGGTTAGCGGCAATACGGTAAAAATCTATTACGACGATAATCCACTGAATCCCCGCGAAGAATCCGACAATCTTTCCACGATGGTCTGTTTTCACAGAAGATACAATCTTGGTGATAGGCACAATTATCGCTCGCAGGACTTCAGTGGTTGGGATGAGTTCAAAGCAAGAATCGTTGCAGACCACAACCCCGTTGTGATGCTTCCCCTCTATCTGATGGACCACTCAGGACTCACGATTTCAAACAACTTGGAGCCGTTCAGAGCATTAGACCCAGCGGGGTGGGACTGGGGGATGGGGGGCTTCTGTTTTGTCTCTCGCAAACATTTCGTGCAGGAGTTTGGGAGGAAGAAACTCACTCCCAAGATGCGGGAGAAAATTCATAACATCGTGAAAAGTGAAATTGAGCAATATGACCAGTACCTCCAAGGTGAGGTTTATGGGTATGTGGTAGAGGACGAAAACGGAGAACACTTGGATTCTTGTTGGGGTTTCTTTGGTTTGGATTACGCAAGAGAACAAGCACAAGCAGCAGCAGAAAATGCTTGCCCGCGAGACCTCACACCCGACTTATTTGCTGCGGCTGGATGAGCCAAGAATTTCACACCAAGAGGGAAAACAAGAATGTCAGAACGACCAGACTTGCTCCAAACAAATGAACTGCAACTTCTTGCATTAGCGGTTTACCGACAATTGCTCTTGCTAATGGACACCGCCAGTATCATGGGTTCTGGGCACCTCTACCACGACACAAAACGTAATGTCGAACTGTGTAAAAAGATTCTTGGCTCGCGGCTCTTGGCAGGGTTAGAGAGAGGTAATGATGAACGCCGAATCCTTCAACGTCGCGTGAAAGAGTTTCAGGACTTAATGCTGGGCGACGAGAATTA
>DNPO01000219.1 GCA_003501375.1 Candidatus Sumerlaeota bacterium
CGCGGAAGAAAAATCCACCAGCATGCGCCTGCGTTATCGCATCCTGGGGCTGCATACCAACGAACCGGACATCATGGACTACACGGTGCCCATCAAGGTATCGCTGAGTTACAAGCGCAAAATCTGGTACTGGTTCGTCTGCCCCCTGATTATCAACGGCAAGCCGTGCGCCAAACGGGTGCGCAACCTTTACTTTCTTCCCTCAAGCAATTACTTCGGTTGCAAGAGCTGCCGCGACCTGATGATGCGTTCCCTGGCCCCGACGGAACAGTTCCTCTTTCGCCAGACGCAATTTCTCAATGTGGAGGAACAACACCAGCACGCCGATATTGCCAATCCCGAGTTGCAACTCGGCTGGCGTCCGGCGGGGTCGCGCGAGTTATGCCGCCAGTGCGGTTGCCTGAGTGAGGGGGAGTTCTGCTGCCACTGTGGCGCGCCGCTGGACCCGCGCAAGGCCGAAACTTTTTATGACCTGCTGGGGATTCGTCCGAATACTCCAGAGGAAGAAATTCAGGCGGCATTCAAAACCCGCATCAAGGAATATCACCCTGACCGCGTGGCCCACTTGGGCAAAAAGTTGCAAGTGGTGGCCGAGCGGGAGATCAAACAGATCAATATGGCATACGAAATTTTGAAAGACCCCGACCGGCGCATGGCTTACCTGCGCGAAATTGAGTCGAGGGAAATACGTAGTTAATCCACCATGTCTCTCACCATCGCCAGTTTCCTCGGTCTTGCCATCGGCAGCGCACTCGGCGCTCCGCTTTACGGTTTTAAAGAAGGCCACATCCGCCAACTAATTGGCGAAGAAGTAACCCGTTACGTTGACCCCGTTGCTGCATTCCCCGACAAACCCGGCAAGTGGCGCAAACGCGCCCTGTATGCCGCTGCGGCGCAACAGGCGCTGGCTATTGCCGACACGCTCGCGATTTATGGAACGGCAGACGTTGCTGCGCTGGCTGATCTGTACGTCCGCCTGGCCAATGCGCCCCTGCGCGATGCTCCGCTGGGCGGGCACCGCATGCCCGGGCATTTTTTCCGCAAAGCAGTGCAGGCCATGCGCGAAAATGCGGACGCTAAAAACTTTGATTTCAGGATGTGCGGGCAGGTTGCATCTGGAAGCAGCGCGGCAGCGCGCATTGCGCCCGTGGGGCTTTTCTTTGCGGATGATCCCGAACAAATGGCCCGCGCTACAATTGACTTTGCGTTGATGACGCACCGTGACCCGCGTGCCGTTGCGGGTGCGCTATCCGTGGCTTACGCCGTCAGCCGCTTGATCGGCAACGCAGAGCCTGTCAAGGTTGCGGACGAAACGTACGACTTTGTTTCCCACTGGGAAGATATTTTGCACGACGAATATTTCGATTTTTTCAGCGACCGGGAACCGCTGCCCGGCCCGGCTATTTTCCACGGCATGTCCAACGCGCTGAAGTCGCTGCCATCCCTCCTGCGCGAGGATAATCTAACGCTTGCGTCGCAAACTATTCTGGAAGCGGCGAACGCTGCCGAACCGTTCCAGCCCGTCGCTAATCCGCATGGCCCATTTGCGCCTGCCTGCGTAACTATGGCAATTTATCGCGCGCTTTCCGCCCGCTCGTTCCTCGTTGGCATGCTCGAAACGGTCAACGCCGGAAGCGATACGGAAAGTGTTTCCGCCATTGTGGGCGCTTTGCTGGGCGCCCGGTTTGGTCTCGATGCCATTCCCGAAGAGTGGCGTTCGGAACTCGTGAACAAGGAACAGGTTCTGGTGCGCGCGCGCGGACTTGAAGACCACGAGGCCGACTGGAGCATGCTGGAAGATTATGTGCAGATGGAAACGCAGTTGACACAGGACGAGGATGATCACGTTGCTCGTGCGCAAAAAGAGCAGGCAGCGCGTTTAGAAAAAGTCCGCGAAAAGATGGATGAGAAGAAATCGCGTCAGGCGTCCCAGGCAGCAAAAAAGAAGAATGCGGATTCGCACATTCTGTCCTTCAGCGCCACCCCGCAAGAGTGGCAAAAAGACCTGTCCCCGGGAACGCTTCCACCCCTCGACGATCTCACGCGTGATCCGGTTCAGGCCAAAAAAGACCGAGCCCTGCGTGGCCGAAAACGCATCGCGTGGAAAGACGACCGCCGTGAGAAGCACAAGGACGGCGAAGCCGTCCCGGAAGAAGATGAAACCGAAGATTAACACCTTGGAGGCTCCGCCTCCAAACCTCCGCTGGGGAACGCGTTCCCCAGACCCCGCAAAACTTTTTAAAACCAGAATGCCCATTTGTCGGGCTTGTTGATGTAATGCCGCTTGCAAGCGGCATTACATCAACAAGCCCGACAAATGGGCATTCTCTGTTTTCCAGTTTCCCGAGTCAAGGGACGGAGTTCCTTGCAGGGTGTGTGGGGGAGAGCGTCCCCCACGGCGTTTCAGTTCTTGTTACTGGGCCGTTTTACGGATTAGGTCGAGCGCGATGATGTTACGCTGAATCTGGTTGGCACCCTCGTAGATTTGCGTGATCTTGGCGTCGCGCATGTACTTCTCAACGGGGAATTCGCGCATGTAGCCGGTTCCGCCGCAAACCTGAACCGCGTCGGTTGTAACCTTCATGGCTGTGTCGGACGCGAACACCTTGGCCATAGCAGCCAGGGAGGAAGCGTTCGGATCATCATGGTCGACCGCGTAAGCACCGCGATAGACCAGCGCGCGAGCGGCTTCCACACCGATGGCCATATCGGCCAGCATGTGCTGGACGGCTTGGAAGGAACTAATTTTCACGCCGAACTGGATGCGAGTATTGGCGAAGTTAAGGGCTTCCATCATCGCGCCATGAGCAATACCGACCGCCTGCGCACCGATGCCGGGGCGGGACTTGTCGAGCGTGTCCATCGCAACGCGGAAACCACGGTTTTCTTTATACAGCATATTGCTAGCGGGGACGCGCACGTCCTGGAAGTGCAGTTCGCGCGTCACGGAGCAACGGATGCCCAATTTTTTTTCTTTGGCACCGAAGGTGAAGCCCGGCGTATCTTTATCCACGACGAAGGCGGAAAGGCCACGAGCGCCCTTGCCTTTGTTGGTAACGGCGATGACGGTGTAAACACCGGCTTCCTGCGCGTTGGTGATCCACTGCTTGGTACCGTTGAGGATATAGTGATCGCCATCTTTGACAGCAGTTGTTTCCACACCACCCGCATCGGAGCCTGCGTTTGCTTCGGTCAAGCCGAAGGCGGCATACATTTTACCGGAAGCCAGCAATGGCATATATTTTTCTTTGTGTGCAGCCGTGCCGTGGAGCAGGATCGGGTAAGAACCCAACGCGTTGGCGGCAAAGCAAACGGCCACGCCACCGCAGTATTTACTGATTTCTTCGACCGCGATGGAAAGTTCCAGCGCACCGCCGCCCATACCACCGAACTCTTCAGGAATGTAAATTCCCATCATGTCGGCCTGAGCGAGAGCTTCCAGCGCTTCGGAGGGATAAACTTCTTCTTCGTCCCAGCGGGCGCGATTCGGCTTGATGATATCCTCGCCAATTTCACGAGCGGTATCGCGGATCATTTCCTGCATTTCGGTAAAAGTGAAATTCATTTAGGATACATCCTTATTCAGAAGGGAATGGGACGGAAGCCGGACCGGGTTCCCGTCGGCAACCATTATTATATTACTTGCTCCAACCGACAGCCGTAGGCATCGCACGGTGGTGCGGGGTAGATTTTCGCTTTTTCTACGAAAAATGCAACTGAAAACAGCAGGCGGGGTGTGGAAAGGCGGGATTTTCGCGGGACAAACCTAAACCTAAACCGTTTTACCACAGAGGCTCAGGACACAGAGAACTACAAAAACCAAAGATTTTGTAGTTCTCTGTGTCCTGAGCCTCTGTGGTGAAATGGTTTAGAGGTCGTTTAATTAAGGTAAATTTAATGCATGGTCGTTTTAGGACGGATGATCGCTTCTTCTTCCATTGTCACATCCGCAAAACGCGTGCGATCCATTTTTTGCAGGGTAAAACGCAGTGTTGTTTTGCCCGGTTTTTTCTCGGACAGCGCCGCATTCATCAGGGAGCGGAACGCCTTGACATTTGTCACGGGCACATT
>DNPO01000411.1 GCA_003501375.1 Candidatus Sumerlaeota bacterium
AGGCGAGTATAAGGACATTAAGGTGACGGGAACAGATGGAAAGGCGATTTACGAGACAGGTGTGCTGAAAGATATGAAGGAGTGGGCAACGGAAAATGGCGAGTGG
The DNA here is from genome assembly GCA_003501375.1 of Candidatus Sumerlaeota bacterium. Lineage (GTDB taxonomy): Bacteria > Sumerlaeota > Sumerlaeia > UBA8349 > UBA8349 > UBA8349. Next base: position 107 of record DNPO01000411.1, read on the forward strand.
AAAGTCAAAGATGGTGTGATAGTTCAATCTGGAGAAGACACGCCAGCATTGGCGATTCTTGACAAAAACATTCCTGCCGAGTACGTTTTGACGCTTAAGGCGCGTAAGACCGGTGGTGCTGAGGGGTTCTTGATTCTGTTCAATGCCAAGAATTTCAGCGACAGAGCTTGGTGGAATATTGCGGGATGGGGCAACACGCAGCACGCTCTGGACGGCAGCGGATTCTCAGTCGACGACACGAAGAAAGAGGGAACTGTCGAAGACAACAAGTGGTATGACATCAAGATTGAAGTTAAACCCAATCTCACGCGTTGTTCCCTGGACGGTAAAGTTATTCACGAGATCAAGGCCCAGAGTACGGTTGGCGTGGGATCGTGGAGCACGCAGGTGGAATACAAAGATATTGAAGTCATGGGTGCCGATGGCAAGTCGCTGTTCAAATCTGGCGAGATTAAAGACGTAACGAATTGGAAGATTACAGGCGGAGAGTGGAAAGCCAAAGATGGCGCGCTGGTTCAAACGGGTTCGGATAACCCGGCTGTTGCTCTTCTGGATAAGGAAATCAGTGCCGATTGCACGCTGACGCTTAAGGCGCGCAAAACGGGTGGCGATGAAGGGTTCTTGATTCTGTTTAAAGCCAAAAATGCCACTGACCGCATCTGGTGGAATCTTGGCGGCTGGGGAAACACACAGACCGGACTGGAAGGCTTGGGTTTTTCGGTCGACGATACCAAGCAAGATGTGACGATTGATACCGACAAATGGTACAATATCAAGGTTGAACTTAAAGGTAAGCACATTTCCTGTTCTCTGGATGGCAAAGTCATTCATGATGTAACGCAGAAGTAATGAGTAAGTGCGTAGATCGGTAGAATAATGAGTCCCCTTTGCTCTCAGAGCAAAGGGGACTTTTAGGATAAACCTACGGCGAGGGTATTCATGTATCAATGGGGACATTGAATACGAGACGCCGCTGCTGAATTTCCAGAAATCCTAAATCAATAATTAAGGAGTAAACGGTACTATGCGATTAAAAGCCCTACTTGTTCTGGCATTTTTGGCTCTTGTGATACTTTGCTTCCACAAGCAAAATATACTATCGAATTTTGCGAATGCACAGGAGAGTAGTCCACAAAAGCAAGAGAATGATCTACCTAAGAATTTTAAAGGTGACCATTTGTGGGATGCCAAGGTTAAAACAGGCAAGATGATTGTCGTTGGAGATAGCAAGCGGGGGCAACGTCGGGTAATTCCCATTACGGGCGGTACCTTTGAGGGGCCGCATATAAAGGGAGAAATCCTGCCTGGGGGTGAAGACTGGCAACTTGTGCGACCCGATGGCGATACGGAACTGTACGCCCGTTACTTGTTGAAAACCAATGATGGACATATCATTCAGGTGATTAACCAGGCGCAGTTTTACAAGGATGGAAAAGGAAAAGTAACGCGGACGGCTCAATCTACGTTAGATTTTGAAGCACCCAACAATAGCCCGTACGCTTATCTGAACCATGGAATATTCCTGGGAACACTTGGATTTCCCAACCTCAATCCAGGGGAAGATTCCTATGTAATTATTGGAGTTTACATGGTGCAATAAGTGTCTTCAATGCTGCAATTCGTGGCGGTTGGCACTGAGAAGACTGTAATTATGCTTTATGACTATTTAAGAATCGGTTCTGGTAATTTTTCCGCAGTACTTGGGGCTGTTTTCTTCGGAAGACCACGGAATAGCGGTTCTTCCAGTCGTTTCAAGCGTTCCATCGCTGCCTGTGCTTCGAACGGCGCATGGTCTTGATCTGCAGGGTATGCCTGCAAGAGGGTTTTATACTGGGCAATGGCTTCTTTGGTCTTGCCCGTTTCTTCCAGGCAAAGGCCTAATGCGAGCAGCGCTTTAGGCCTTTGCACATATTTGGGATATTCGCTCAGCAGCGTTTGCAGACTTTGCTGCGCTTGGGGATAGCGTCCGAGTGCCATCAGGGCTTCAGCAGACAGATCAAGGATTTTGTCGCGCTGGAAATCTGGATGGTCCAACTGGATACGTCCCAATTCGAAATACGCTTCTTCGTACTTTTGCAGGGGGAAAAGGACGTTGACTGTTTTCAAGAGAAACGCAGGTGTCGTACTCTCGATGCCTTGGCGAATTTGGTACGCGCGGAAGGCATCCAGCGCGGTTTCATACTTTTTCTGAGCAGCAAGCGCATTTCCCAAGTACAGCAAACTTTGTACACCATAAGGCGTTTGGGGGTAACGAGTCGCTAAATTCTGAAAGGCATTGGCACGTTTGGCATTGTCTTGATTTTGTTCAGCAGCCAGAAAAAGCGCTTCAGGAGCAATGGGGGATTGTGGGTTGGCACTGGCTAGTTTTACCAATTCCCGCTGTGCATCATCCGTTTGTCCCTCTTGTAACTTTTGACGAATTTCCCCCAGCCGTTCACGCAACTGGTGTCGTGTTTCTTCCGATTCTGCATGTAGCGCGGGAAGAGGTTGTGAAACATACGTGCGCGCCATTTCCGTTAAATTGGAATCAGCGGTTGTATCAGACAATTCTCGTGGTGTACTGGGGGCCATTTTGCTTTCACCTTTTGCTTGAACGGGGGGAAGGTCAATGGGCCAATCTGGTTTATCCGCTGATTCATCATCTGAACTACGGGGGGGCGGGATGATTTTTCCCTTGCGGCTTGAATCAGCAGCGGATGCTAAGGTCAAGGGCGTGGGTGTTGCCTTGGGTGTTTTGCGTTCGGCAGTGGCGGTTAGGGGAACGGGCGTTGCCATGATGGCTGCATCAGGTACGAAGGTAGAAGGTTGCGGTGTTGCTGTTGTTTTCGGCGTTACAGTTGGACGTGGCGTCGCGACTGGTGTACTAACAGGCGTTGGTACTGGAGTGCGCACCGGAGTGGCAAACGGTGTCGGAGTAATGACTGGCGTAAGCGTCGGTGTTGGTATGGGAGTCGGCACCGGGCTTGGCGTCGCCGTTGGCACGGGCGTTGGTGTGGGAGACGGTGTTGCTGGAATGGGCGTTGGCTTGTTGAGGTAGGCTACGGTAAGCGATGGGGGTGTTTTAACGGGCTGAGTGGTACTGCCCAACGCATCGCTCAGTGCAAGACGCGGCGTTGCAGTAGGGGAGGGAGTCGGTTTTTTAGTACTGGATTTTTTCAGCAATTCTGCTTGGATGGACTCGTCCAAAGCGGCACTTTTGACGGCGGAAGGCGGCAATGCAGGCAACGCATCCGGCGTGAGCGACAATTGCACGGTGGTTGTTTTCCCGTCGTTGGATCGGGCTACGTGCACTTCAATCGGTTGCTGTGCTCCAGCCAGGGGCGGCAACAGGGCAACGGCAAGACAGAAAAGGGTGATTGAAAAGTGAGGTGTTTTATTGGACATGAGATACTCGGCGATAATATTTGGATAGCCCGGTTACAACGCATCTTCTAACGTCGGGCGTAATTCTCGATTCCTTTATAAAGTCCCAGAACAACTCTGTCAAGAAAAGCCGGGTCAATCAGACGATTTTCATCATCGGGGTGCGAGACAAAGGAAATTTCCGTCAAAGCGCCGGGAATAAGCGTGCAGCGGCGCAGCGGACGGAAGAAATGAAATCCAGGATAAACGGCACGCCCGCGAATTCCCATTTCGCCCATCAGTGAAGTTTGCAAACTTTGTGCCAACGCGCTTGAATAAGCGTAATAAAAGTAGGCTCGTGGGCCAAACGCCATCAGGGGGTCTTGAAAGGGGCCAATGGAATCGCAGTGGATGCTGAGGTAAAGATCAGCATCGCTCTTGCTAATCATGTCGATGCGATCCTCCAGCGAAACAAAATTATCGCCCGCCCGTGTGAGGGATACCGTCGCGCCATGCTCGTGTAACATTTCGGCCAAATGATAAGCGACCACCAAGTTGGCATCCGCTTCACACACTCCTTGCGCACCAACTGCTCCCATATCCGTGCCACCATGTCCGGGATCGAGCACAATCCGCAGCGGACGTAAAGTCCCAGGTGCTTCGGGGTGCGGCACAATGGTTTGGATGGTCAAATCCAGTTGGCCGTTGGAATAAGAAGGCGCAAACCCTCGCATGGTAATTCCCGGAGCAAAAAAGACTTCGCATCGTACCAACTGCAGGACACTGTCTTTTTTGCACCGCACTAATCGAATGGGGCCATTGGTTGTAATTTCTGAATCGGATGCTTCCGTATCCCACAAGGTAAGCGTGAGCGAAGTGCCTGCATCTACGGTATCGACCCGGTAGGCAAGCGGTGGGGGAGGAGTTGCGGCGTCTTTCGGTTGAGCAAGCGACTGGAACTTAAAAGACACCTTGGTACGCCCCTTAGTATCGCCAGAGGTTTCCATCTTTACGAGTTCAGTCGAGACGGTATGCTGAGCCAATGGGAGGGCATTGCACTGTTTTTCCTGCACCCAGGCAGTGTTTTTCTTGTCGAGTGGTACGCGGTAGTACTTGCCTATTTTACCATTACTAAACAGTTGCGTGTTTGCCTGCACACTGGTGATGCGATGATCGGCGGTGGTATCTGAAAAAAGACCGGTGTCGTTCTCTTGAACTTTTATATAATGTCCGGTATTCAGAGATGCCAACGTGCTGACCGTGGCCTTTAACTTGGTAGAAGCCGGTTTTATTTTTTTAGTCGGGCTGGATTCCAAACGAATTTGGATACTTGCCGCTTGGAAACGATCGGTCGGAAGGATTTTGTATTCGCCTTGATACAAGCCTGGGCGAGTTTTGGATTCCGCCATTTCGTGTACTACTGGGCTTTTGTCCAACAGAAAATAGACACGTCCCCCTGGAACGGTTTCGCAGCGGACTTTCAACGCATCGCTCACCTGCAGTTCTTGATCCGACTCAGGTTGTAACCGTCGGAATCCATCCGCACTGGGGCCACTGAGTCCAAGAGTAGAAGAAGTGGACGCTTCGCGGAGGTTGATCGTGCTAACCGTTGTTTTTCCATTGAGCGTGGACTTGAAAACAAACGGGTTCAATCCCGGTTTAGGTATCCAAGGAATATTCCCCAAAAACACCCCGGTGGGATACATTTTTGCAGGCGTACCATTGAGGGTGACTTGTGCCCCCGGCGTGGTGGAACCTGCGCACCGAATGTTGCCCCCCACATAACTCACCTCTTCACTGGGCAACACCACCAGTAAACGCGGGCCATCGCTTACCGATCGCTGATCCCACAACCGCCGCGGAATGGCACTCAGCGTGGACGATGTAATAAAGGGAGAGTTTTCGGATAACGGATAAGAGATGAGCGTTGGGCCGACTGGCAAGGTCGGAGTGGTAAGCGTAGCAATGGTACTGCTGGGGGGGGTAATCGGCGTTCCAACAGAAACAGGTTTTTTCTCTCCAGTACCGGACGTTTCATGTTGCTTACACGCCAGCAACATAAGGCCCATGCAACAGATGAGAAAAAGACAACGAGAGAGACGGTGAGAAATCACGAGAAGTTCCAATTATTTAAGGAAAGAGGGATTCTTATAATAACGGAAAATAGCTTTACCACGCAAGCGGGCCAATTCAACAGCGCCCCAGTAACGGCTATCCATACTACTGACGGTATTGTCGCCAAACACATAAATGCTATCGTCTGGCACCTTGATTTTACTGATTTCTGCACCGGAGGCACCCCAATTTTTGTAGGTGGCGGTAATGGGATGTTGAAAAGGTTCCATATACCCACGCAATACACTGCGGTATTCAAATCCACGCGGGTCACAAAACTCATAGCGCTGACGCTGGAAAAAGTCGGGTGTTTCCGCACGCTTGCCGTCCACAACCAAGTGTGCCATCGTGTTCATGTGTCCGCGAACGCCGTCTGTTGGTTCAAAAGTCAACGTCTCGCCAGGGAGTCCCACCGCACGCTTGATATAAATGGGTTTGTTCGTTTCAAAAATAGTTTCAGGCACTTTAAATACCACAATATCGCCACGCTTGGGCGGGGCAAACCAATAGAAAAACTTGGCAACCAAAATACGATCCTGTCGTTGCTCCATATCGGCAGCGGCAATCTTAGGTAACGTCCCATCTGCAATTCCAGCGTACTCATAGTGGTCGCCTTTGCGCAGATACACATCAGGCAGTTGCCACTCGCCGGTGTTGCCCTGTCGCCACAGTAGCATATCTTCAACACCATCCTTGTTCACATCATAAAAACTAACGCCCTGATCGGCCTGAGTTCCCAGCAAGGTCGGCGTCATGGAAGCGGACGGAATCTTGAATAATTCCGCGACGAACAGTCGGATAAACATGGCGAGCATGAATGCGATAATGAGTGCGTCAAACCATTCGCGCAATGTGGCAAGGAAGCCTTTGGAGGCTCGGATCGGTTCAGAGGAAAAGGCGGTGGCTGAGGACATAGTGAGGAGCAAGTTTCCTGTAAAGACGCAGTGAACTCTACGACTAACTTCCGTTCCAATTTTAGCAGGGGAAGCAGGAAAGTCAAGGATTCAAAAGTAATGTTTCGGGGGGATTTAGCTGTTTCTGTACCTTGTTTGAGTTGTTTTGACTCCCTTGACTGAAATCCGTTCCTGGGGAAAATATTGCCGAATTAAACCGCTCGTATGTTCAAGGGGAGCCCCCTCCTATCTGGTAGATTTTCTACCCGGAAAAGGGGTTGTAAGTTGTTGATGGGTTTGGTAGAAAAGTAGCCCGATTCTGTCGGGAACCGTGATGCTTTTCGCATGTGCGGTGTACCTCTCTTATAGGAGTTGATCCCATGACCTTTTCCCTTGCAGACCGTTTACAAAAACTTCCCCCCTACATTTTCCTTGAGATTGATAGATTGAAAAAAGAAGCCATTGCCAACGGCACAAAAATTCTCGATTTTGGCGTGGGCGATCCTGATGTGGCAACGCCTGCCCCGATCATTGAAGAAATGCAGGCGGC
>DNPO01000096.1 GCA_003501375.1 Candidatus Sumerlaeota bacterium
AATTGCACCCATCCGAAGTGGGTGCAAAAACCGCTTTTTATTGAATTTACAAAACCCATTTGACTGAAAAATTAAAAACAAATGGGATGATGCTCGGCTTGACATATCCGAAAGGAAACAGCCCCCATGCGATGCAAATATTATCCCAACATGGAGACGCAACCTATCTGTCTGTCGTCAATACTTCGCCGATAAATTTGGCAACTTCGATTATCCCCCGCATGATTTTTTGGGCATATAACTGGATCAATTTAAAAGCCATGTAAGACCATACGATAAATAATACCCAGGCGACATGAATGCAAAAATACCGCACGTCGGGATATTGGCTGGATACGCCCAGCATATACCACACGTTGGCGAGGATAAAACAAATTTGGTAACTTTTCATGGCGACAACAACCCTTTATTCTTCGCTATAGCCAGTCAGTTTTGCTTTCACGGATTTGCCCCACGCGATGAGTTGGGGACGCTTGAGTTCGTACAGGGCAACCACACAGGGGCGTCTCGCGAACCAGACCAGAAAAAAAATGAAGGCAATGCGGTTCGCTATTTCGGCGTGAGAGTAAGGAATGGTCAGAATGCGAATGTAGCGATTGTCGCTAACGCTCAGCCCCACCATGAACCAAACGTTGGCCAGGATAAAAAGATGATGGTCTTTCATTGCCAAAATAGCCCCCTTGTTTTCATTGTACCGTTTTGTTTCCTGTAAGCCACAAATCTCAGAGTTGTTTTACCACAAGGGGGTAGAAAACGAGGTAAAAATCCGTTTGTTTATTGATGCAGGCGGAAAATATCGCCGCTGCTGGTAGCGCCATTGGTAGCGTCGTAGGTGTAGTTGAGCAGTTTCAGGCGCGTTTGTTCCATCGGCACCTGCCCTTGGTACAGTTGCGCTACCTGGTCGCCGGTAATGTCGTATTTCCCGTCCGGGCCGACACTCCAGAGGAGCCAACCTTTTTTATCGCTGTAATAACTGTATGTTTTCTTGGGTTCGCCAAAGGGATCGGCTGGGTATGACGTAATGTAGGCGACAGGGGTGGTAATCGTCATAAAACCGCGTTCGGTTGCTGTGAGAATACGAAAGGAAGGATGCGGCAACGCGTTCATGGAGTTCGCTCCCGTGCTGCAAACGGGATACGCATTGTTATCAACAAAATAGGCTTCGCATGCCGTTGCCAGCGACCGCATATCAGATTGGGCGCGGGAGACTTTCTGGCGAATCCCCTGCTCTTTCGGGGGCTTGACCGTAACTTGGATGGGGGTTCCGGTGATGAACTCGGGAGTGGGTGTGAATGCAAATTTTGCTTCAGGAATGCCAGCGTTGACCTGTACCTTGACCACGCCTTCCTGCACTACTTTTCCAGCGATGTTTTGCATCTCGAACATGACATCTTCTTGATTGACAACTGTTGTTTGTCCGCCCATTGCGGCTTTTATTTTTTCACGCGTGTCCTTGGGAGGGTGGATAATTCCTTTAGCGCCAGATTTGGCCAAGTCGGCGGTGCCAGTAAAGGTGAACGTGAGGGTTTTCTCACTGTTTGTCATGACCGGGCCTTCCAGCACTACTTTGCCCTCCGGGGATTCCAGTTCGAAAACCATACCACTGGGAATTGCGCTCCCCTGCGCAAAACAGAGCGACGACAGGCCAATCCAAGTACAGGCAAGACTCATCCACTGGGTGATATTCTTCTTCATGGAACGTTTCTCCTTTAGGGCATTACCGCAAGATTGAACAAGATGGCATCTTATTCACGTGCGATAATTCCACGAAACGTGGTGCTTGTCAAGCAGACAGTGCGTTTTTATCACAGATTATTTTTGGGCGGACGGGGGTTTTGCAATGTGGAAATTATAAAAACCGTGATCGTAGGGTAATGATCCGAGGGGTAGTATTCGCCGTATTGGGTGCGGAGAATTTCGGATTTTATTGGCGTAAATTCAGGGGAGTGCAAAATAAAATCAATGCGTAACCCTTTCGTATCACCGGTAAAATTGTGGAAGGTGCGTTCGTTGGGGTTTTGCACTGGGTGTAGTTTGCGGTAGCTGTCCAGCAAGGGCGGCTTTGCGGATGCGTCTTTCCTCACAAGCGTAATAACAGCCCGATCTGTTTCTGTCGCGTTAAAGTCGCCCGTGACAAGTACGGGAAGATTGGGCGCTATCGATTGCAATTGATTGCGAATCAGTTCAGCAGAAAGGATGCGGGCTTGGGCATCCTGATTGTCAAGATGGGTGTTGAGGACGCAATAGGATTGGCTGGTTTTGCTATCGGTGAGTTTGACCCATGAGGCGATGCGGGCATTGGCGTCTTTGCGGGTACTGAAAGTCGTGCCGGGAACGGTAGGTGTTTTACTGAGCCAGAAGGAACCCGAGTCATTTAGCGAGAAACGTTCGGTGCGGTAAAAAATGGCGGCGTATTCACCCTTGATTTTGCCATCGTCGCGTCCAATGCCGTAAAAGGAGTAGGCCTTAAGTCCGGTGCGAAGGTCTTTGACCTGAGAGTCGAGCGGTTCCTGCAAGCCGAGAATGTCGGGATCGTTTTCGGCGATGATGCGCAACACGCGGGTTTTTCGGCTGCTAAACGGGGTAATATTTGTCCACCCGTCTGCGTCGACGAGCGATTCCCCACCGGCATAACGGATATTGAAGGTCATTACCTTTAATTCAGGAGGCTGAGCGCTGGCGAGTGGCGCCAGGATGATGAAGAGAAGTTCAAAAAGAAAGAGAAGGGCTATAGGCATAATGGGCCGTGGGAACAAAATGGATTGGACGGGAAAAACATCCACCGCATCCATTATGTTCACACAGCCCATTCAGTCCACTATCTATTTTTTATTTTTATTTTTTTGCGTCTTTTTTAGCGCCCAATTTGAAGGCGTCTTTTTTGATAATCGGCTTGTCTTGTTCTGATTTCCCTTCAGCCTTTTCAATCGGCTCCATCAACTCGCTGCGATTTTTTGTCAAGGCTTTGAAGGATTGGTCGCTGACCTCAAACACCCAGTGGGAGAACTTTTTATCCAATTCGGGCGCGACTTTTTGCGCCTTGGTCGCGGCTTCCTGCGCGGCGGCTTGGGTAGCCGTGGTTTCCTTGTCCGCACTGGTCAAGACGGGTTGGGCGTATTCTACATTCAGACGAATATAGTTTTTATTATCGGATTTACCCGCTTTGATTTTGTAGACCGTGCCATCCTTGCTCTGCGCGAT
>DNPO01000467.1 GCA_003501375.1 Candidatus Sumerlaeota bacterium
CGTTGCTCCAACCCGAACCTGATGAAAAACCCGGCCTACCTCAATGCCGCGATCCACTACCTTGCCGACAAGAAAAAAGGCAAGTCCATCTCTGTGATGATGCCATACGCGAACGCACTCAAGGACGTTGCCGACTGGTACCGTCAGTTGTGGGCCGAGAGCATTGGTAAAGCGTTTGATCTGAAGGGCAAAAAAGTCAACGTTGGTCAAACCCCGGTCAAGGCACTCGGCGCAACCGACCAACACTCCCAAGTGCAGTTGTACGTCGAAGGCCCGAACGACAAGATTTTCACCTTCATCGGCACCGAGAAGTTCCGTGCCGAATGCCCCATCCCGGAATCCTTCAAGGACATTCCCGAATTGAACTACCTGCAAGGCCATGACATGGGCACTCTACTCAACGCCGAGTTGGATGCGACCGAATTTGCGCTTTACTGCGCCGAGCGCCCCAGCGTTAAGTTCATTCTGGACGAGATTTCCCCCGAAAACGTCGGTGGGTTGCTCTACCTGTTGGAAGTCCAAACCGCATTCTCTGGCGGTCTGTACAACATCAATGCGTTCGACCAACCCGGCGTGGAAGAAGGCAAAAAAGCCACCGCCGCGCTCATGGGTCGTACCAAGCCCGAAGATATCGCCAAGGCGAAGGAAATCAAGGCCTTCCAGAAGTTGAAAAAACAAAAAGCGCTGTAAAACATAACAACGCTGGGTACAGCCACACCCCAACAGGGAGAATGCGTTCTTCCTGTTGGGGTCTGGCTGTGCCCAGCGTTATCAAATGCAGAGCAGGACGGCGATCAGCCCAACAATGGCGTCCATACCGGCTCAAGCAGGTCGATTTGCCAATGTGTCAGGCGCGTTTTTTCTGCTAATTCCAGTTTGCTGCGCAGGCGCTCGCGTACCACGTCTTGCATGACGGAACGCGGTGCCAAGACGGACGGCGTTAAATTTAACTCAGTGGCAATGACGTCGCGGGCTTTTTGCAATTCCGCCAGCGTTTGTTCATCTTCCGGGGTCCAGGGGATAATTTTACGGCGTGGTTCGGAACGTTCCTGGCGCACGGGGCGTGGCGCGTTTAGCGCAATTGTGAGAATCTGTTGTAAATCGCTCAGGCGTTTTCCCCGTACATTGCGCGGAAGTTTGTCGTACTCTTCCAAAGTGCGCTCGGGGTTTTCCACCAGCCACGTGCAAATGTCCAGCAAAAATTGGTTGTTGAGCACCTTGAAGGGAGGCAGGTCGGCGGACTGGGCCTGGCCCTCGCGCCATTCCCAAAGGGCGCGCAAAAACACCTGCGCATCTTTGGGCAAGCGGTTGGAGCCTTTGATGCGCCAAACTTCATCCGCGCTTTTTTCCTTGGGCGTTGCGGTTAGCGCCGCATGCACCATGCGCTGGCAATTTTCGCGGTGCCATTCAAGACGTCCCAACTTGGTTAGTTCTGCCTCAATCATCCCGACCATTTCTTCCAAATAGCGCGTGTCGTTGGCGGCGTAAGCAAACTGGCGCGGTTCCAGAGGACGACGTGACCAGTCCCATTTTTGACCATCTTTGGGGAGGACAACGGCGAAGTGGCGTTCAACCAATGCGCCCAAACCAAACGGTTCGTAACCGAGCAGTTGCGCGGCAAGCATGGTGTCAAATACCTCGCCCTCCGGCGCAAAGTCATAGGAAGCGCGCAGCATGCGCAGGTCGTAATCGGCACCGTGCAGCAGCAGGCGTTTGGTGCGCAAGGCGTCTAACAGGGGTGTGAGACCAAATCCCGCCAGTGGGTCGATAATAAAATTCAGGCCGTTGGCGCTGATCTGGATGAGGCAGACCTTGGGGTAGTAGTGGTGCAGGCTGTCGGCTTCGGTGTCCAGCGCTACGACGGAGGTTTGCTCAATAACGGCAATGCATCCCTGAAGACTTTCTGCAGATTCAATGACTTGATATTCTAATTCCTCTGCAATACTCATGGCTGTTGTCCCATCTTTTCCACCCACTCCTTCAGGGGGCGCGGTTCTTGTCCGTCGGGGGATTTCAGCACAAAGGTTGAGGCGTCCGGCGGTTTATTCAATGTAACCGAGGTCAGCGAAGTGGTCAGGGTCAGATTGGATTCGGGGAAATATAGATCAAAGTCGGCGGGGAACAATCCGTTGGGGAAATGGCGGTAGGCGCGGTACACGACGCGGAAGCGTACCTTGCCCTCTTTGTTTTCCATGCGGATTTCCTTGACCAGACCATCGGACAGGCGCACCACATAGTACAGGCTTCCACCGCCTTCCAAGTTGCGGCCCACCGTGTAGTAGCGATTCCACCAGGACGGTTTCGGCAAGTGTTCGGCGGGCTCAACCTGACGAAGCAGTTCGGTTAATTGATTCTCGGGAGTGAAGACGAGCGCCAAGTCTTTGGGCTGAATGCCGAAAAAGGCTTCACGATCACTGGCGGACAGGCTGTTGATTGCGCCCGTGTAGAGCGCTTTTTTATCTTTGATGGATATTTGGTTGCCGTTTTGCACAACGCGGAGCAGGACGGCTGCATCGCCGGGAAGATTGGGGTCATCCAAACCGATCAGGATGCGGTCGGGAGGAACGCAGTTGGCTTTCAACAGTACGCGCTTCGACCCCAGGCGCAACGGTTGGCTGGCAGTAGCGGTAGTGCGGGCAATCACGCTTTGGTATTTGGTATTGAGGTTTTCGGTTTTTTGCGCGAGTTCGCTCGTATTGGTTGCCGGATAGAGAAACGCCGGAACAGAGGGCGCGTTCATGCCGTTGTTCAACATGCCGCAACCAGTGAGGAGAGCTGTGAGAGAAACCAGAAGAGCGAGTTTTAAATAGGGGGAGAAGATAGACGAGGGACGCATGCCGTCCTCCTTTCATAGTCGCTTCTATGATGGGGAATCGGACGGCGAGAGGCAAGGAAAAAAGAATTAGGAATGAGGAATTAGGAATTACGAATTAAGGATTAAAACCAGGAAAACGTTTTGTGGCGCTTGCTTAGTTTTGATTCCTAATTCGTAATTCCTCGTTCGTAATTGCATTACTCTTCTTCCGCCACATGTTCCTTCTTGGCGGTTTCGACGATCTTGGCCTGGATTTCGTGCGGCACAGGCTCATAGTGCGAGAAAGCGCGTTCAAACGTACCGCGTCCGCCGGTCATGGAGCGCAGGTTTTGCGCGTAGCTGACCATTTCCGCCTCGGGAATCATCGCCTTGACAACAGATTTGCTGTTGACGCTTTCCGTGCCAGCAATGTGACCGCGGCGTTGGCTGACATCACCCATCACGTCGCCCATGTAGGACTCGGGGACGATAGTGGTAACGGTGCAGATAGGCTCCAAAATGATCGGGCCGGATTGCAGGGCGATTTGTTTGAATGCCTGCGAGGACGCAATCTGGAATGCCATGTCGGACGAGTCCACATCGTGATACTTGCCGTCGAAGCAGTCGGCATGGACGCCAACCACGCGGTATCCGGCAAGGATACCTTTTTCCATCGCCATATGGCAGCCCTTGTCCACGGCGCTCTGGTAGTTGGTCGGAATGGCTCCACCGAACACGGACCATTTAAATTCGTAATCGGCGTCCTTATGCGGGGCCAGGCGCATGTGTACTTCAGCAAACTGGCCACGCCCGCCGGACTGTTTCTTGTGGCGGTACATGCCTTCGGCTTTTTTCGTGATAGTTTCGCGGTAGCGGATTTTTGGCACGTCCATCGCGAGGTCTACCTTGGTCTTGGCTTTCAGGCGACCTACGGCAACTTCCAGATGTTGTTCACCCATTCCGGACAGTAGCGTCTGGTGACACTCCGCGTCGCGTTCCACATGGAGCGTGGGGTCTTGCTCGATCAAGGCGTGCAGGCCGATACCGATCTTGTCCTCGTCCTGCGACGACTTGGCATGAATAGCCATGACAGAGGTGCGTTGCGGGAAGAGCGTCGGATTAAACTTCACGTTTAGTTTTGGATCGCACAGCGTGTCGTTGGTACCGGTGAGAGTGAGTTTTGCTACCACGCCAATGTCACCCGCGTTGATTTTAGCGACTTCCTCCTGCTTCTTACCGCGCAGGGTCAGAACGTGCGCGACTTTTTCTTCTTTGTCGCGCGTTACGTTTTTCATCGGTGCGGCGGGCAGGAGGCTCCCGCTTATCACCTTGAAAAAGGTAAGGCGTCCGGTAAAATCATCGGACAGCGTCTTGAACACGAATGCGGAAAATGGCTCGTTGGGCTTGACGGGGAACACTTTGGGACCGGTACCGTTGACGCCTTCCAGACCGGGCATTTGCAGCGGATTGGGGAAGGAGGCCTCCATGAAATCCATGAAGGGACGGATGCCGATATTGAGCAATGCGGAGCCTGCAAACACGGGAATGAAGCGGCGCTCGGCAAAGGACTCTTCCAGGCCGCGGGCGATTTCCTCATCCGTGAGTGCGCCCTCAGAAAAGAATTTTTCCATCAGAGTATCGTCGCCTTCGGCGGCAGACTCGACCACTTGGTCGCGAAGCGATGCCACATGCGCCAGCAAGTCAGCGGGCACTTCAATTTTTTTACCGTCTTTGTCCTCGGTGTTGTTGGGGTCGAGAATTTCGACCACGCCAACGAGGGATTTGTCTTTGCCGATGGGCCAGGAAAGTGGAACGCATTTCTTCCCAAGAACATTGTTCAGTTCTTCGATGGTCTTGGCAAAGTCGGTGTTTTCCTTGTCCAACTTGTTCACAAAAATAGCAACGGGCAGATTGCGCTCCTCGGCCCATTCCAGCGCGAGCTCCGCACCGACTTGGACGCCGGAACCGGCATCCACAAAAATCACCACGCCATCCGCCACGCGCAGGCAGGAGAACGTTTCACTAATAAAATCGCGGCTGCCGGGGCAGTCCAAAACATTGACCTTAATATTTTTTGTTTCAACGGGCAGCAGAGTCGCATTGATCGACATTCTGCGTTTTACTTCTTCTGCGTCGTAGTCGGAAACCAAGTTGCCATCTTCGGTGCGTCCCATGCGCTCGATGTGCTTATGGCGAAACAGAAGGGACTCAGCAAAGGTGGACTTGCCAGAACCAGAATGGCCCAAAAATGCGACATTGCGTACATTCTCTGCGGTGTACTCTTTCACAATACCTTCTCCTTCCGACTAGTGATGTTAATGGATTTCGAATGAAACACAAACGAAGCGCCCATAAGCGGCAAGCCCCGAAGGCGTGATTCTAATACAAAATTGTGAGGTTTGACAAGGGCATTGCGCAAAAAAACAAAAAAGGACAACATCTGACGATGTTGTCCTTTTTGTCCTTGCAACTCTTTATGTCCTTTGCTGAGCGCTTATCGTCTTCCACCACGGCTGCGAACGGCTGCAGGAACCAGCACGCCTTCTTCCACAGCGGCTTCAGTTTCGGCTTCGGCTACCACTTTGTTGGAGCGACGGCCCAGTTCTTCAAACAACTCACCCTTCTTGCGCTCGTTCCACCAGTACACCAGCGGAGCGGCAATGAAGTCAGAGGAGTAAGTACCGATGATACCGCCGAAGATCATGGTAAACGCGAACGGGTTCAGGCTGCGTCCACCGAGGAAGAAGAGAACGGTCATAACCAGGATAACCGTTCCGGAGGTGATGATGGTTCGACTAAGGGACTGGTTCATGGCACTGTTGCAGATGTCCTTGAAGGAGCGGTTGTGCATGGTATGCGAGTTTTCGCGGATACGGTCGAAGATAACGATGG
>DNPO01000260.1 GCA_003501375.1 Candidatus Sumerlaeota bacterium
CTAATTTCCTCCTCGCTGTTTAGAGGATGAAATAAAATGTTGGAATCACGAGAGTTCACGCTTGTTCAAAGTCCCTTTGACAACCGTGAACTCTCCACTTTTCACCGAAAGGACTAGAAATCATGAAGATTCGTAATCTGTTGTCGCTGTCCCTGCTGACCGTGTTGGTACTGATGGTTTTCACCGGCTGCTGCTGCTGCAAGAAAAAAGAAGTTACACCTGTCGCCTCCAACAAAGAGGCTGGCACGCGTCCCGGTACCCCCGATGTGAAGGATCCGTTTGCTGGTAAAGTCAAACCGATTTACTTCGACTTTGACAAGTTCAACATCCGCAAGGATCAGGAAGCCGTTCTCAACGCCAACGTTGATTTCCTGAAAACCCTTCCCGCCGTCAAGTTCACCGTTGAAGGTAACTGCGATGAGCGTGGCACCGTCGAGTACAACTTGGCACTGGGCGAAAAACGTGCGAACGCCGTTCGCGCTGCCATCCTTGCCAAGGGCATTGACCCCTCCCGCGTTGCCGTCCTGAGCAAGGGCAAAGGTAACCCTGTTGTTGCGAACGCTGCGAACGAAGCCGACCACCAGAAAAACCGTCGCGCTGAATTCATCGCCACGAAGTAACTTGGGTTTAACATGACCGCCAGCGTTTCCGCGCTGGTCAATTCAGGCGTCTCTTTCCAATTGGAAGAGACGCCTTTTTTTATGCAAAAAACGGTGGAGTTTCACACTTTTGCATGGAAGTTGCACCCCAAAAATTTGCGCAATTCATTGAATACTTGCATTCTTGTCTATTTTATGAAAAATACCTTCGTGAACTCTTGACGGAAACCATAGGGTTTCCCTGTTCTCAGAACTCCATCCAACTCTTGTGTTGAAGGTGAACTTTAACTATGAATGCTCCGCAAATTTACCAGCAACGGTTTCAAGCCTCCCCTGAATTTTCTGTCCGCGCCCCCGGTCGCGTCAATCTGATCGGCGAGCATATCGACTACAATGGGGGGCACGTCCTCCCCTTTGCCATTGCCAAAGGCATTGAAATTGCCGCCACCCCGCGCAAGGACGGGCTGTTCCGTCTTTACGCGGCGCAATTCGACGAGACCTATGAAGGCCCCTTGGCGGCAGCCAAGACGGCGGATCGTTTTTGGTCCAACTATGTGTTTGGTGTTATTCACGAATTTGAAAAACTTGGCCACTCGGTTCCCGGTTTGGATGCGGTGATTGATGGTGATATCCCGCTGTCGTCCGGTCTTTCCAGCAGCGCCGCGCTTGAAGTCGGTACCGCTTGGTTGCTCCAGCAGATTCTTGGCACCAACCTGACCCGCATGGAAATCGCACAACTTGGGCAACGCGCAGAAAATCGTTACGTTGGTGTAAACTGCGGGATTATGGATCAGGCAGCGTCTGCGCTGGGTCAGGCTGGTCGCGCGTTACTGCTCGATTGTAACAGCCTGCAATTTGAACAACCCGCGTTGGAATTGAAAGGTGAGGTGGTGCTGGTGGTTGCGCACAGCGGTATCCGTCGTGGACTTTCGCACTCCGCTTACAACGAGCGTCGTGGCGCGTGCGATGCGGCAATTGATGCGATTCGTCAGGAGACCGGAAAGAAAATTTCTTGTTTGTGCGAGGCCTCGCTGGAGGATTTGGAAGCATCCAAGGCCATTTTGGATAACGAGCGTTATCATCGCGCTCGCCACGCCATTACCGAAGAGCAGCGCGTGCGAGAAACCGTGCAGGCGTTAGCGAAGTGCGACTACCAGCGAGTGGGCGAGTTGCTAAACGCTTCGCACTTCAGTCTGCGCGATGATTACGACGTGTCGTGCCCCGAGTTGGACGAACTGACCGCGCGTATCCGTCAGTATCCCGGTACGCTGGGTTCTCGCTTGACTGGTGCCGGCTTTGGCGGCTGCACCGTGTCGTTAGTGAAAGTTGACGCGGCGGAAGGCTTGATGGAAGACCTGAAGAAGAACTACTACGAAGCGCATGGAATGGAAGCGCTGGTGTTTGCCACGGCTTCCGAAGAAGGCGTGCGGACGATTTAAACGCCGATTCTTGAAAGATGACAAGGCCCATAAGGCATATCGCTTTATGGGCCTTGTTGCATTTATGCAGTTGCCGCATTTCGTCCGGCGAGGTTTCCGCTGGAAAAGGCCCATTGCAAGTTATACCCACCGCATGGCCCATCGACATCCAGCACTTCGCCGATAAAAAAGAGTCCAGAAACCAAACGGCTTTCCAGCGTTTTGGGGCTGACCTCGTCTAATTTTACCCCACCTCGTGTTACCATCGCCTTAGCAAAACCCTCTGTGTCCGTGATCGTCACGCGTACGCCGCTCAAACAATCGGACAACAAGCGCGCTTGATCGCGCGTCAGACGACAGAGTTTGGAATCGCTATCCAGCCCGGAGAGCGTGCAGAATTTTTCGGCGACCGCTTCCGGTATCAACTCCGCAACCAATTTCCGAATCAGTTTGTTTCCGTCGCGTGACTTACGCCACCCCTCCACAATCTGCGCTCCATCCTGCGGTTGCTTTTCATCCAGCAATGCAAGACGCAGGGTAACAGTCTGTTGGGATTGCAACAGCGCCGCGACTTCCCCCGATACATCCAGCGCAGCCGGACCGGAAATTCCCCGGTGGGTAAAGAGCAGCGGGCCACGCCCTCCCGGATGCTTGAGTCCGGGCACGTCCAGTTTGACGCCCGCGCTCTCGAACGTAAT
>DNPO01000333.1:0-794 GCA_003501375.1 Candidatus Sumerlaeota bacterium
ATAAAATTTCAGCAGATAAGGTGTTGCGTGATTTTCAGATGCTGAAAATTAATGGGGTTGTTTTGCATAAGGATTATATGCGCCCAGAAAATACGGAAGATATGACGCATTTTTATGAGGAAACGCTGAAGTTGAAAAAGTTTTTTGAAGGGGAGGGAATTTTGGTGTTTGAAAAACCATAAAGGATATAAAGGACTGCAAGGACGCAAAGGACAAAACGTAAATTTTTTGTCTTTTGTGTCCTTGCAGTCCCTTATGTCCTTTTATTTTTTCACAATCTCTATCGCTTCGCGAGGGCACACGGTTTTGCATGCACCACAACGCACGCATTTTTCGTCATCTACTTCGTGTTGCTGGTAGGGACGGGCTTCTATCGCATTGGTCGGGCAAACCTTCGCGCAGAGTGCGCAACCAATACACTTTTTGTTAGCCGTGTAGCGGATCAGCGCCTGGCATTTGCCTGCCGGACAATAACCTTTTAAATGCGCTTCGTATTCTTCCCTGAAATAACGCAGGGTGGAAAGTACGGGGTTAGGCGCGGTGCGGCCCAATCCACACAGACTGGTTTGTTTAACGCGATGGGCGAGTTCTTCCAATGCATCGAGATCAGCCGCCACTGCTTTTCCTTCGCAGAGACGTTCCAGAATTTCCAGCATGCGTTTGGTACCGATACGACAGAAGGTGCAGCGTCCGCAGGATTCTTTTTGCGTGAAGTCGAGGAAGTAGCGGGCAATGTCCACCACGCAATCTTCATCGTCGAGCACGACGAGTCCGCCTGACCCGAGAATAGCACC
>DNPO01000333.1:1127-5757 GCA_003501375.1 Candidatus Sumerlaeota bacterium
GATGGTCCGCCGAGTTGCACGGCTTTGAACTTGCGCCCTTTTTTTATTCCACCACCTATTTCGTTGACCACTTTGTCTAATGGCGTGCCCATAGGGACTTCGATGAGTCCGCCGCGTTGCACCTTGCCCGCGAGAGCGAAAACTTTTGTGCCCTTGCTGCGATCCGTTCCCACCGCCGCAAAAGCCGCTGCGCCATTGCGCAAAATCCACGGCACGTTGCCAAGCGTTTCCACGTTATTAACCAGGGTGGGGCAATCGTGCAATCCCTTTTGCGCTGGGTAGGGGGGACGAAAACGTGGCATGCCGCGCTGGCCTTCGATTGAAGCAATAAGTGCGCTTTCTTCACCGCATACGAATGCGCCTGCGCCTTCACTGACGCGTACTTTCAGCGAGAAGTTGGAACCTGAAATGTTGTTACCGATGAAGCCGCGTTCTTCTGCTTGCGCAATCGCCGCACGAATGCGACGGAGTGCCAGGGCGTATTCCGTGCGGACATAGAAAATCGCTTCGTCTGCGCCCGCGGCATAAGCGGCGATGATGAGTCCCTCCAAAATGCGATGCGGAAATGATTCCAACAGCATGCGATCCATGAACGCACCGGGGTCGCCCTCGTCGCCATTGCATATGGCGTATTTTTTCTCGCCGTGCGCCGTGCGAACGATATTCCACTTGATGCCCGAGGGAAATCCGGCACCGCCACGTCCCCGCAGCCCGGATTCCTGGACTTGCTTGATCACCTCTTCTGGAGACAAACCAGTTACGCATTTTTTTAGCGCGGAATATCCACCCGAAGTAATATAATCATCGATATTCAAAGGGTCAAGTTCACCGCCGTTTTCTGTAACGATGCGACATTGTGAATCCAAAAAGGGTGAGACGGTTGTTGTTCCAGAACGTAACACGTTTTGTTTAATATCGGGTTCCGATCCGCGATTGGCTAAAAATTCCGCCGCGCGATCCAGCACGCGCACCAATTTTCGGCGCAGACCTCTCGCGGGAAGTTCGCGCCGGATCATTTGAATGGCGTTGCGCGGGTTGCTGCCGCCATAGAGAACGGTGGTGGCTTGGCCGGGACGGATAAATTCGATAATGGGCGCGCGGTGGCAGATGCCGGTGCAACCCACGGGTTTGATGGAATAGGGCACGCCCGCAGCATCAGCGGCATCGCGCAGGGCGTTCCAAACCTCGCGTCCCCCGCTGGCAAGGCAGCAGGAGTTGAGACCGATACGAATTTCTGCAATGGGCTGTTGGACAAGATCGGCAGTTACTTCTCGGTTATTATTTTTGCCGCCGCCTTCTTTAATAAAGTGTTCCAGCGCATCCGCGGTTTTTGCGGTATCGAGTCTCCCGTAAGGTGTCTCATCAATCAGCATGACGGGCGCCATGGTGCAGCAACCTAGGCAGGCAACGCGTTCCACCGTGAACTTGGCATCGGGCGAGGTGTCTTCGTGCGCGTCGGTAATGTGGAGTTTTCGGCGCAGGGTTTCACTGACCTGTTCCGCGCCGGCTACATGGCAGGCAGTACCGTGACAAACGCGGATGGTGTGTTCCCCAGCGGGACGCAGGCGAAAATGGGGGTAAAAAGTGGCGACGCCGTAAACTTGGGCGGGAGAGAGTTTGGTTTTTTCGCAGAGGTATTGCAGGGCGGAGGGGGGCAGATACCGCCAACGGGATTGGACGGCTTGCAGCAATGCCAGCGCGGATTCGGGCGCATCGCCACATTGGGCAATGATGTGTTCCAGTTCTTCTTTTTCGGCGGTTTGGCAGGTTTCGCAGGCCATGAGGCAGTCCTTTCGCGGCAGCGTTCTATTTTTACTGAGAGAAGATAAAATGGGCAAGGAAGAAAGGACGACTTTTTAACCACGAAAAATCTGGCACAGCAATGGCAACGGAAATAAACATGGATGAGCAGGATTTACAGGATAAGGGAGACGATAAAAATCTTGTACATCCTGTTTATTCATGTTTAGAAATCTTTTGAAGTTCTCTGCGTCCTTTTTCTTCGTTCACCCTTTTCCCTTTCCAATCCCTGTGTTTCCTGATAAAAAATGCAGTGGGCAACCCGTGCGTTGTCCCTTGATTCTTTGGGGTTCTCCATGATTTCCCGGACGGAATTTTATGCGGATGTTTCTTCGGTCTTTTGTCATTTATCTTTTCCTTTTTTCGCTGGCGCATGCGGTTATGCCCAGTAATCCGTCATTGCCACCCTTTGAGGCCCGGCCCGGTGCATCGCTTGATGCGTATCTAGCGTTTGGGCCTTTGGCACTGGGATCGGACGTCCTGAGCACTTCCAGTTTGTCCTTTGTGCCCCCCGACACGCTTTCCACGTTTACCCTGATCTGGCGCGATGGGGTGCCGCAATCCTGGTACGTTGCGCCGGTGGAAGGAAAAATTGGTTTGAATGTGCTGGATGTGGTTGGTCCGGGTAAAGTGGCCGATAGTCGCATTCCTGATTCAAATACCAAGTCGGCGTTCTTACTTAGCCGTCGGATCAAGGGCAAGGCTTCCGATCGGGTCAATGTGGAAACTTCGGGCGCGCGGCGTGTTTGGATCAATGGGCAACTGGTGGAAAATGCAAATAAGATGACGCTTTCCGAGGGGCTGAATGATTTGGTAATTGAAAGCCTGGCTCCCACCACCGCCACCACCTGGGTGATAAATACTTGGTTTGGAAATGATAAGCAACGTCCGGTAGATGTTCCGATCAAACCCGCAGCACCTGCGCCGCAACCTTTTGTGAGTGGTTCTTCCAGCGTTGCGTGGACATTATATTTGTCCTCGCGTGCGCAGGATGCAAAAACCACTACTCCGTTATTGTTACTCATGCCGCCGCCTGGTGAAGAGATGGATTGTTTCAACCGCCGCGTGGGAGAATTAGTAGAAGAAGTGCGTGCATCTGGATGGGCGGTGGCTGTGCCCTATTTGCCGTTACCCCCTTCACCCCTGAGAAAAACACAACCAGCACTCACCCGTAAGGAAGCCTTGGAAACCGTATTTCACGATTTGAACGAACGATTGCCCTTGGATACGCAGCGCGTGGCGTTGTGTGCATTTGGTTTTGGTGCGGCAGAAGCATTAGACATTGCGATGGAATCTTCTGGTCGCTATGCCGGTGTGGCGTTGGTGGATGCGCCTGGCGGAGTATTTGAAGCATGGAGTGCGATTCCGCCTGGTACGTGGTGGCATCCGCCCGTTACGCGGTTGGAGGTGGGCAAGGCAAAAGCGGCTTTGGAATTTTTCAAGGCGCATCCTCTCAATCCCGCGCCGGTGCATGGGGTGATCCATTCTTCCGGCGAATCGAGTCTGACAGCAAGTTGGTTGCGCTTGGTGCAGCCGGAAAATCCACTGGAAGGTTCCCTGCTTCGTGCGGAAGTTGGCAAAGATAATAAAATCATTTTAATTACGCGCAACGTGGGCCGTTTTGAATTGGCGCTGCAACGCATACCTGGGTTGGTGGCTGGAAAACCCATTGTTCTGGATATTAATCAAACGCAACAACGCATTGTGGGGGCAAAATTGCCGCCATCAGTCACGATGCACCAGAGTACAAATGCTGCCGCTTGGATTATTGAAGAAACCGCCACCGCATCGGAATTAGAACCCTATTCCACTTTGACTCGTTTTTCTGCTCCTATGGCCGCCTGGAGTGATTCTGCGCACGCGGGGCTGAATCAGTTGATTGCCCGTGCTGCCCGCAAGGCAACCAACGCAACCGTTGCCGTGTTACCCGTCGGTATGGTGCGCGTTCCGCAGGGTCGCGGTGGAGTGAATGCGCTGGACGTGGCGCACTGGACAGAGAATGTGGAATTGACAACCTGTACGGTAAGCAGACAAACATTGCGCATGGCATTGGAGGCGGATTTTTCCGGGCCACGGCGCTGGATAACAGATGGGTTGGATGCTGTGGTGGAGAACGGTATTGAAGATGAAGTTGTTTTGAGCACGGAGACTTTGCCAACGACTGCAACGCTGTCGAATGCGTTGTCTACCACAACGTTAGTTACCACCACGACGCTCAGCACTGCGACTTTATCGTCCTCTGTTTCGCAGGAGGAAACAACCCGTACCTTGCAAAAATTAAATGAAGCACGATTGGGTGTTTTCCAATTTACCGCCTTGGATAATCTGGACCCGGAGGTGGTGATTGTAGTGCGCAAGGATATGCTCACCGAAAATTGGATGACACAAAACCTGACCGAAAAAACGCTGAAAATGCGGGCGGTACTTGCTTTGATAACAAACAAGGTTTCTTCCAATGCGACAACCTTGCGCGACGCATTGCAGGAGTATTTTGAAAAGGAACCGGTGGTGCATCCCTTTGCGCCGGACATTCGCCGGGTACCGTTTAAGAAGGCGGAGAAGATGAAGGGCAAGCCAGAGAAGGGCGACGAATAAGCATACCTTGTTGTTGAACGGGAGAGCCTCATGAAATATTATCGCGTGGAACCCGATGCAAAAGTTCGCTTGAAAAAAATGGACCCGGAAGATTCCGCTCTGTTTAAAGAAGGGAAGGAAAAAGGGTTGAAGCATTTGGAGGAACTGACTCGCAAACTGGAAACGTTGCAGGAAGTTCTCTATGGTGAGCACAAGCACAAGGTATTGGTTGTGTTGCAGGCAATGGACACGGCGG
>DNPO01000388.1 GCA_003501375.1 Candidatus Sumerlaeota bacterium
CGCTAAAGCGCCGGGCTAAAGTCAAACCGTTCCTACGGAACGAAAAACGTACTGCTTTTTGGGACTTGGGCAATTGGCTCTAGATACTAAATTTACAGTTTTTCTTCAACCGCTACGCGGTTGAAAAACAGCAAAATGATTTGTGTCTATCAAGGGGTGGACACCCTCCTCCCGTTTAATTGGGGAATGAACGCTGAAGAAAAATTTTGCAGCCAGCACCCTCAGAAATCAACAAACGCTTGCACTTTTATCGCAATTACGTTATTAACCTGAGTTCGTGAAAGGAGAGACCCCATGCAACCGATCGTTTTGCAACCTTCTCGCCTCCCGCATCTTATCCGTAGTTTGTGCCTGTTGATTGCATTATCCGGAGTTACGCTTTTTCTCGCGTGTCATGAACCCATTGTTATCCCGGACATGCCCACCGCGCAGGAGCAATATGCCATTGCACTGCAACAGTATCAGGATTTTTGTAACCCGATTATGGCACATCGCAAAGAACAACGCGATGAAATCGCCAGTAGAGCGCTGGCTGCTTTTACCAATGTGATTACGCGCTTTCCCGCCGAGAAGCAAGAGGTGGCTTGGTCGGAATATCGCATTGCTGACATTCATAAACGTTTGGGAAAATCCAAGCAATCATTGGAAGAGTTTGACCTTCTCTCAATGAAGTATCCCGATAACGAAGATGTGGCGGTCTCTGCGCTGATGGAAGCGGGCGATTTATCAGATGACCTGGGCAAACATGAAAAAGCCAAGGTGTACTATAACGAAGCCATCAAGCAATTTGGAGCAAGCAAAAAAGAATCCACTCAAAAAATAATTCAATACTGCGCCACCAGATACCGCAAGGTTTGGGGTAAAAAAATAACCCCAGTGGCGACACCCAGAAAGGATGTAAAATGAATCGCGATCAGTTGATGGAAGTTTTGGAGCAACAAAAGGTAAAAACCGTAACGTTTGAATATGCCGACGGCGGTGCTGTGGTGGTCACACAGCGCGGCGCGCGTATTCTGGGCGTGTTCCCCAGCGGTGAAGGGCGCAGTTCCAATGCCATGTGGGTCAACCCGCACATCGAAGCCCTCTTCTCCGGAGTGGCGACGGATTGGGATGGTCAAGGTGAAGGCGGTATGGGTGGCGGGCGCTTCTGGGTTTCTCCCGAGCAAAACTACTACTACAACAAAGATGCCAAAACTTTTGATGGCTGGTTCTGCCAACTGCCCATGGACCCCGGTACCTACGAAGTGACGGACTGCTCGGCAACGTCTGTCACATACCGTAACCAGTTTGATCTGCACGACTACCTTACGGGTAGCGATCTGAAAAATTTGTCGGTGGAACGCAGCATCAGCCCCCTGGCCAATCCGTTGCTCAACACCCCCGTTTGGTCTGCCTTGAAAGACAAGGTGGGATATGTTGGCGTGGCAACCACGGACGACTTGCAACTTCCCGCGACGAGCGATAAAGCCCCGACGCTTTGTCCCTGGACCTTGGTACAGGTGCCGACCGCGTTGGGAGGTGGTCCTTCCACAGTGATTGTCCCCACGGCAAAACAGGCGCAGCCGCTTGGTTACTTTGGTGAAATTCCGGCGGATCGTCTTCGCGTTTTCCCGAACTATGTACAGTACAAAATCGACGCGCAGTTGGTCACCAAACTCGGTATTCTGCCTGAAGACATCGCTCCCCAGGGCAACATTCGCATCGCTTACCTCCGCGCCGTTGGCAACGCGGATGATGATTCCGCATGCGCCACGCCGTGCTGCAAATGGCAGTTGGTGGTTCTGGAATCCGACTCCGTTGCACGCGATCAAAAAGACGTCATTGATCCGGCCAAGGTAGACCCCGCGGGGCCAAAGGGCGCTATTCAATCGTACAACAGCGGCTCGACCGGCAGCGCAAAATTCGGCGAAATCGAAGTGCAACACCTGCCTGTCACACTGACCAATGGAGTTTACCAGACCGTGGTGAACAACCGCTTGTATGCGTTCCAGGGCGCTAAGGCAGATGTTTTGGCAATCGCCGAAAACCTGCTGGGGCTGAAGAACATTGAGTTGTTTGGGTAATACCTTCCCTGCAAAAAACGCGGGGGGACTAACCGAAGTCCTTTATGTCCTTGGCATCTCTTCCATCCTTTAAAAAGGGCATAAGGGATGGCAAGGGCATAAAGGACGTTTCGCTTTTTTGAGAGGCTTCCATGTTCGAAAAAAAACACCATAAGGTCCTCCCGCTCCATCGCTTTGCTTGGCGCATGGCTGTTTTCATTGCCTGGGCGCAATTGCTGGTGTTAGGTGCCCTGCTGCTTGGAGTAGGTGGTTATCACTGGATCGCACAGTTTAGTTGGGTGGATTCGATTCTAAACGCGTCCATGATTCTGGCAGGCATGGGGCCAATGGGCGAACTCAAAAGCGACGGGGCCAAATTGTTCGCAGCGGCTTATGCACTTTTCAGCGGGTTGGTCTTTATCTTGTTGATGGGCGTTATGCTCGCCCCCATCCTGCACCGCGTGCTGCATATGTTCCATGTGGATGAGACAGATTTGCAAGTGACCGAACCGCATAAAAACAATGGGGGAAGACGGTAGGGGCTCTGGACTGTTTCACCGTTGTCCACTCCAAAAACGAGTTCTTCTTCCCCATATAACAGGCTGGTTTAGATTGTAAAAGAGGCGCGGCGGACGCAGCGAACTTCAAAATATATTTTATTTTTTTGTCGTTCGCTGCGTCCGCCGCGCCGCTGCGAGAGAGAAATATTTTGGTCTTCACCAATAACGGCACGCCATTTTGTATGATTGGACACTCGTGTCCAAAATAAATTACCATCGTCCTGCAAACGCAGGGTAAAAGCAGGCTAAAAAAAGACAAGGTTGTTTTTTAGTCCCGCAGGGA
>DNPO01000445.1:0-4159 GCA_003501375.1 Candidatus Sumerlaeota bacterium
TGCAAAACGCTGGGTTGCACCCCCACGGTTTTCAATCTAGATTTTTTTGTTGCCACCCTTTGATGCACGTGCTACGTTTTTAAAATTCGTGCTATCGTGCGAAGATTCACGATTTGAGGGGTGGCCTTTCATGCACATGTCTGATGCGTTAATTTCACCCGCCGTGGGCGGAGCGATGTGGGTTGCTGCAGCCGGGATGACTGCGTGGTGCGCCCGTCGGGTACGGCGGGATGCCAACGATGCCCGCGTGCCACTTATGGGTGTGCTGGGCGCATTCGTATTTTCCACGCAAATGCTCAATTTTGCCATTCCCGCTACGGGTTCCAGTGGGCACTTGGGCGGTGGATTGCTTCTGGCGATTTTACTCGGTCCTGCGGCAGCATTCTTGACTATTGCCTCCGTGCTGGTGATGCAAGCGCTCTTTTTCGCCGACGGCGGATTGTTGGCGCTGGGCTGCAACGTCATCAACATGGGACTCTTCCCTTGTTTCATTGCCTACCCGCTGGTTTACCGGGTTATTACTGGAACGCACCTCACTCCTGCGCGGGTTACGCTGGGCGCTACGCTCGCTGCAATTGTTGCACTCCAACTGGGCGCATTTTCCGTCGTGTTAGAAACATCCTGCTCTGGGGTTTCCGACCTGCCTTTTCAGACCTTTGCGCTGCTTATGCAACCGATTCATCTGGCCATTGGGTTAGTGGAGGGACTTGTCACGTCCGCTGTGGTGTTGTTTGTTTGGAAAGCCAGCCCGGATGTTCTGCTATCTACAGCACAGCCCGTTCGCTTGAAACCTGTTCTGGTTTCTTTTCTTGCGCTTGCCCTTTTGTGCGGGGGCGTGTTGTCGTGGTTTGCTTCCGCGCGCCCGGATGGATTGGAATGGTCGATGCTGCACACGGCGGGCAAGGAAGAACTAACAGCACCAGCCGATTCGCTGCATTCTCAAATGGCCGGACTTCAAGAGAAGACTGTGTTTTTCCCTGATTACGATGTTAAAAAATCGGACACTTCTGCAACAAAAGAAAACTGGCCCGCCGTCAGTACCGGAAAGTCGCTCGCCGGATTATTGGGCGGAGTACTGACGCTGGTGTTATCTGGAACGGTTGGGTTCGCGCTTCGGAGAAGAAGAAATCAAACTTGCGAATCATAAAAAACGATATTTAAATGTCCCCAATTGAATCCGCACTCCTCGACCTGAATAGGTTGGAAGACCTGGCGCGACAAGATACCGCCCTTCATCGGATTGACCCATGCGCAAAAGTCCTGACCACGTTGGTTTTTCTGGTTGCTGTGGCGTCGTTTAACAAGTACGCCGTTGCTGCCTTGTTGCCCCTGTGTATCTACCCTATTGTTCTGATTGCGGTCGGGAATTTGCAACCAAGTTTCTTGTTCAAGCCCATTCTGCTGGCCCTGCCTTTTGTTTTTTGCATGGCGATTTTCAATCCCCTATTTGACCGGGTAATCATAATGTCCATTGGCCCAGCGCCCATCTCTGGCGGTTGGGTTTCATTTTGTTCCATCCTGTTGCGCTTTGCGCTGAGCGTTAGCGCCGCCTTGTTGCTTCTCGCGAGCACGGGTTTTTATCCGATCTGCCTGGCATTGCGGCGTCTCGGTGTACCACGTGTCTTTACGCTTCAGTTGCTATTTTTATACCGCTATTTGTTTGTGCTCGCGGAAGAAACCACGCGGGTTGCACGAGCACACGCGCTTCGTGCACCCGAACAGCGGCGCATGAAACCATCCGTGTTTGCGTCCGTTGTTGGCTCATTGCTGTTGCGCACGCTGGGACGCGCCCGCTGCATCCACACCGCCATGCTCAGCCGGGGGTTCACAGGCCGCATTTCGCAATCAGGACAACTTGATTTTTATTGTCGCGATGCGCTCTTCCTCGTGGGATGGTCTGCCTTTTTTGTCATGGCGCGTTTGTTTAATCTGCCGCAAATTCTCGGAGAAGGAATTCTGAATTGCCTGCCATGAGTCACCATCTGGTTGAAATGCAAGACGTCCACTACACCTATCCCGACGGTGCAAAGGCGCTCCGCGGTGTGTCCTTCCGCCTCACGCACGGCGAAACGGTTGGCATCATCGGCGGCAACGGTGCGGGAAAGTCCACCCTGCTGCTGCACCTCAACGGATGCCTGATGCCGACATCGGGCGCGGTGCGCGTTGACAATTTTCCCGTTTCAACTGCCACGCTGACGCACGTGCGAAAAACGGTGGGGATGGTGTTTCAAAATCCCGACGACCAACTCTTCATGCCCACGGTGGAGGAAGACGTTGCGTTTGGCCCGCGCAATATGGGCCTGCCATCGGATGAAGTCAATGCGCGTGTGGACGCTGCACTAGAAACCGTGGGAGCATTGGCGTTTAAGCATCGCGCATCGCATCGGTTATCCGGCGGAGAAAAACGCACCGTCGCCATTGCCACCGTGCTGTCCATGTCGCCCGACATTTTGGTGCTGGATGAACCCACTGCCGGGTTGGATCCGCGTGCGCGTCGCCACTTGATTGAGTTGCTCAAAACACTTGAGCACACACTCATCATCGCCACGCACGACCTGGACTTTGTGCTGGATGTTTGCGATAGAACCTTGGTTATCCATGAAGGGTGTATTGCAGCCGATGATGCTACCGAGGCAATTTTTAAAAACGTAGAATTGCTCGATCAAAATAATTTGGAACCGCCCTTGAGTATGCAGCGAAAAAATTCACCCACGATTTTTTAACCGTAGCACGACGCTCCAGCCCATGACGGACCACGCACAAAAAAGCACAGGCGCATAAGGAAGGACAAAGCGTCCGTTGCCATACTCCAGCAGAGCGCAACTGAGCGCAGAAAACAAAATAAGTAATCCAGAAAAAACGGGAAAGAACGAAGCGTTACTTTTATTGCGCCAGTACCATACCCCGTACGCGCAAAACATCCACGGAAAAAGCCAGACAAGAATGTGTACGATAAAATCCTGCGGACGCGCTATTTGCCCCAAAACCTTTTGTAGCCAAGGCCGAATGAGCACACAGCCAGCGCTGGGTGACCGGGGATCATTTTTCTCCAGCGCGGGAACCAGCATAAACCGATCGGGATGCCAGAACCTGCCCCAGGATTCTGCGACGGTTCGGAGGTACAGGAAGGGATGGGCAACGATCATCTCGCGGTCCATTTGTTGCAACTTGCTGGATATTTCCACAAATCGCGCCCCGCTTTTCTGAGCCTTGTAGATGTTCAACGCATATAGTTCATTCAACGCCACCCACATGCGCGAATCCAGCGGGATGCCCGGCTGCACTCGATCCCGCGAATACTTACGCAGCACATCGCGCTCGAGGGTATATTGCAACGGAGCCTGGTCGATCCAATCGATTGTTTTGTGGGTCAGATGGATGCCCGTGTAGTTGGATACGGTAAAACGCCCCGTTGTCCCATACAGAAAGCAGCACCACGCGAAGAGCGGAACCAGTGCCGTGCCACAAAAAACAACTGCCCAACGCACGCGTATCAATCTCGCAATTTCTGTCCGGTGCAAGAAAAAAATCCGCGTGCCAAACACGGGAAGTAAAAATAAATTGTTAGGACGCGTGAGCACCAGCAAAGAAAGCAGTCCCCCAAGGACTGCCCAAATCGAGCCGATCCTTTTTTCTTCCAGCCGAACCCAGACATACAACAACAGGGTGAACAGAAAAGAGGTGACGCATTCGGGCAGGAGCGCCATTTCTAACTGTGCCTGTTTCAGGTAGAGCGCGCTCCACAATCCCACAACCAATGCCTGCCACCGATTTCCCGTAACGCACCGGATCAGGTTATACAAAAGCAGCGCATTCAAGACACCCAGCAGACATTGCAGCAGCACGGGGATGTAGGGATTGGGCTTGCCTATCAACGAGGTCGCGATGAGAAACGCGGGATAAAACGGGGTGCGTCCTCCACAAAAAGAATCCCAACTATGGCTGGAAATCACCTGAAAGAGTTCGAGGTAACTTGCGGTGTCACCACATATCCACGGCTGATAAGTCAGGAGCAGGACAATGCGCAATGCCACCGCAGCCAAGGCAATCCCTGCCATGAGGAAATAACTCGTACGGTCGTTACGCGTTTCTAACGAGCAAGCGGGAAGCAAGGAGGCGCACTTTCTGTAGGATTGCAAAAACGAGAAGATTGTTACGC
>DNPO01000445.1:4516-6452 GCA_003501375.1 Candidatus Sumerlaeota bacterium
TCGTCATCTTCGGGGAACTGATCGTTGTAGCCGAAATCTTCCAAGTGACGAGCTGCAATGCGCCGCGCAGCACGCTCGACCACGTTCAACTTGCTGTCGGGTGTTTCGGACGCAATGGTTTTTTCCCAGTCCTTTTTATCCACGCCAAACTCAGCAAGGTTGTAACGTTCGTAGGCGTTGGCAAAACCGAGCAATTCGCTCTCCAACAGGTTGGCCAGTTCTGCGGCCTTTTCCTCCTGTCCGTGATAATGCAGCGCGGCAATGGCCATACAGAAGGAAAGGGTGAGCATCACCGCGTTTTGGTACAGGGCACGCTGGTCGATATTGAGTGCGTGCATGCCGAGCGAGTTGTGCGCATCCAGCAGGAAGAAGTATGACTGCGCGGCGGCTCCAACGGTAGCGATTTCCTCGGGAGTCAGTTCTTTTTTTACCCCGGGACGCAGCGCACGCGCCGCCATGTCGTCAATGCGTAAATCAGCCTCACTCAGGTTGTGTTGCGTGAAGTGCTCGCGCCAGTAGATCATGCCGTATTCCAACAAAAACTGCTCGACTGCCTTGCGCTGATCTTCCTTCGTTTTTTGCCCGCTGAGTTTTGCCAAGATGCTCAGCACGCCATTCTGGAGTTTACCAGGGTCCCCAGCGATCGACTCCACACAGGTATGCAGTGTTTTTGTCCAGGCAATTTTCCACGAGGCGGAGCCGGTGCATTTTACATTAGTTTTAGCGCCGGTACGTTCAAATGGCGTGGCGGGATGGATTTTTGGCACCCCATCTTTCCCCACGCTCCAGCCTCGCCAAGTACTGTAAACGGCGGGTAGTTCCTGCCCATCGGTTGCTGGTGAATTGTTATACAGACCAGCGGGAATCGGCTCGGTGGGATCCACCCCAAACTTACCCATTACTTTTCGCCGCACGAAAGTATCGGGCGAAAGCGCCAGATAACCCAATTCGCAAAGTTTCAGGATCCGCTGTTCCAGATTGACCGCGCCACGCGCCGTGTAGGTAAGCGTTTCCAAGTCCTCAAAATGTGCCCAGGCGTAATCCGCTCCGCGCTCGTCCATGCCCGCGTCCACCTTGGCGATGGTGCGGTCGATGATTTTTTTGATCGACGGGTGGCTGCCCATCATCCACTCGCTGAAGGACGGGTCGCAGAAAATGAGCGACACATTCTTGTTCGCATTGCCATTTTTGAGTGCGCACCAGTGCTTCATCACCAGGTCGAGCGCTTGCTTGTTTGCCTGGGGGGCGGAAGCCAGTAGCACGAGATGAGGCTTCGCAAATTTTTCACGGGTGCAGAAGGCAAAAAACTCTTCCTGAATGATCTGAATCACCGACGCGTCGAGCGCAGTTTCCGGTGCCCAAAAACTGACAACCATCTGGTTTTCCCGAGCGATTTTCAAATACTTTTCATACGTCTTGAGTTGAGGACGGAAAAATTGCAATGCGAGACGAATGCACAAGCGTTGGTCAAATTCGTTGCGCAATAGCGGAAGAATCACATGGAAAGGCACGGTAACGGATGGCGCAAGCGCCCCCGCCTCGAACAACTCCATTAGTTTCCAGTACGAGTTTTCCCCCGCCTCGTTGTCGCGTTCGAGCAGGCGCACTAGTGTGTCGGGGTCGACCGAAAGCGACATGAACGGTGCCATGTCCCCTTCGCGATGGGCGGCTTCGAGCGATTGGTGGAGTACTCCGGAGGAGCGGGCAAAAATCTTGCCGAACATGCGATAGCACTTGATCATCATGTCCGTCCAGTTGCGCCCCTTGATGGGCGCTTCGCCCAGAGTGGTCGTAACCGGACTGAGCCGTTCGTAGAAGTGCGGCGGTTCCGAAAAATCATCTACAATATCGTCGGGATCGGAACGACGCAGGTCGGATTCGAGGACGCGTTCGATATCCACGCGCGATCCGGCGAGGTGGGTGAAACTGTGGTAGA
>DNPO01000047.1:0-4472 GCA_003501375.1 Candidatus Sumerlaeota bacterium
TACAAGACCATCCCCAGCAATGCCCCGACACCACCGGAACACACTATTCCGAACCCGGCCTTCGTACCAGCCGCTCCCTCATCTGCATCTATTGCTTCAGAACCGACACCCGAAAAAGCGGATAAAACACTGTTGGTGGATCCGAACCAACGGAAAGTATCAAAATCGTTAAACGAGGGTTCCGTTTGGGGGTGGATCAACGAATCTAAGATTGGTGGCGAACGCTTTCCCATGAATTTGCGTCGGGTGCGCATTGGGGCACATCCTCTGAATTGCCAGATCGTGCTGAAAGGCCCCGGCATCCGCGATCTCTTAGCAGAATTTGAGTGGCAGGGCGACAATCTAAAACTGACTTCTCACAGCAATACGATGCCGGTCAAAGTAAACGGTGAACCGTATCGTTCTACAATAGTCCGGAGCGGCGACATAATCACGCTTGCAAACCGAGATTATATTTTAGAAATTGTAGGCAATCCTCCACCTCCGGTCGACCACGGGCTGATGCGACTTTCCTTAATTTCAGGCTGTGTTCTTTTTCTCTGTGTCACATTCGGACTTTTGGGATTGCATGTCTTCACTGCCCGTCTACCCGAGGTCAAAGATCAGACAGGAGAAAAGCGTTCCTCCACAGTGTCCGACGCACTGTTAATTGAACAGCAAGGCATGGCGTGCCTGTCTTCTCTGCAACAGCGGGGCAGCGCGGGAACCGCTCTGGTTCGCGCACTTCAACGGCTGAGTGAGGTAGAAGCAACCGTCCGTAAAAACCCCGATGACCGCGATTTTGTGGCAAACCTCGATACGTTAACCCAAACGCTGAATACATCGGTCAACCAACTCCAAGCGGGCGGGGTAAATATAGAAAACGCCCGTGTCCAGTGGCTTGGCGCTTTAGAACAAGGACTAACCGAGCGGCAGGAACGGCTTCGCGTTGAGCATTGGAACGAAGTATTAAAACAGTGTCGACAGGGGCAGTATGAGGTCTCACTCAACGAAATCCGTCAGAACCGCACTGTGCTATCAATTCAAGGAGAGAATGCACTGAAAGCAATTGGACGATGGAATGCATTAGGCGCCAGCCTTCGTTCGGAAACGCCAGAAGCGGTATTTTTATCCTATCACCCATATGTAAAAAAGAAAGGGGGGACGGCGTTGGTGGATGACTGGACAACCAGCGCCACCAGCATGCTCGACGCAAGCATTCAATTGAGCAAAGAATTGGCCCCATTGCCCGACCTGAGCCAAGCGTTGCAATCCAATACAACGCTGACCAGCCTCACAGCGCAAAGCAACGTTTTGCTCCTTACCGTACAGATACTCAAGGCCTATCGCCAAGGGGACACGGGAGCCTTTAACGCAATGAGCCAGACTTGGCCCAGCGGCATCCAATACCCCGATCAAATCGTAAAAATGAATGATCAATTAAAGTATTTTGACGATCTAAAAAAACGCCCCGGTTCGAAATCTTTCGATGATGTCAAAATGCTGCGAAGTCGTTTTGAAACGTTGGCGGATCTCGAAGCGCCAGTGTATGGCGAAATTGACAAATGGCTCAGCGAACCTCGGCCCATACGGACGCCCCCGACTCCAGCAGAGCCAGTCCTTGTTGCACGGGATGATCCCGATGCCTATACGCAATTAAAAACGTTACTCGAAACGTACCGCAATCAGCCCACCCCTAAAATCAAGGAAAAGATTGACGACATCGCAGCAGACTATTTTGTCAGCATCAAACGAAAGGGTGCACTGGATGATGCCACACGAAACAGACTAAAAGACCTTCGCGTCATTTATCGTACGGTAGACCCGGAGCAAAACCTGAACACAGCGCGTCAAATTGACGTTTTATTGCAAGAAAAACCTTAGGGCTCAGACCAAAGGGGCATGGTTATGAAATTGTTTTTTCAAATCCTTGAAGGAGAAAAGGAAAAACTGGAACATACGTTCGAGAAAACACCCATCAACATAGGGCGCGCAGAAGAGTGCTTGATCCGATTGTCGAACCCTACGGTATCGGGGAAGCATTGCATTGTGGATCAAGACCGACAAAACATTGTAATTATTGACGAGAATAGTTCCAATGGCGTTTGGGTCAACGGACGTCGGATTACAACACACAAGATGCTACATCATGGGGATCTCATCGCCTTGGGAGACGTTACGCTCCAAATCGGCATAGATCGTCCACTGGAACGTCAACGGCAGACGCTTACTTCAGATGAGGCACATAAAATTTCCCGGCAAATCACCAAAGTTGCAATCAGCCTCTGTGTCCTAGTGTTACTTGCCGCCGCAGGCTGTGGCGTCTGGTTTGGATGGAAAATTCATAACATAATAAAAGTCAACCCCGTCGAAACATTACCCCGCGCCAATCATGAATTTGCACTGCTAAGTCCAGGAAACAAACTCTCGCTTCAGTTGCCAGTCTTTCCTGAACAATGTACCACTCTCCCTTCAACAGGAAATCATCGCCCCCGCCCTTGGATAGATACTCCGGGGCTGGCTCTCCAATCAGGCACCGCACCCTTGTTTTTTAATGGATTGGACTTGGACCTGCCTGGAGGAGGGCAATGGTTTGTGGATGATTATGGATACGAAGAGAAAACAATTTTGATTCGGACAGGGGTGAAAAAATATGGAACCCTGATTATTACCGTGGAGGGATGGAATGGATTGGGCCCGCGTTGCCCCCTGAGCGACCAATCCTTGTTACGCATAACAGATTTCCCCACCGTTTACGCGTCAATTCGTCCAAAAATGGAAAGCATTCAAGAAATTGCACCCGGAAAATCTACCGCTTCTATTCGCCAAAAAGGAGACTTGGAGATAGAAAAAAGCGCGCAGTATTTTACCCCAAAGGTAAAAGATAATTTCTCGTATTCTTTGGTCGAGCACATTCTGATGGGAATGATTTCAGAAGATACGCGCAAGACAATCAAACTGACGGGACGTTCATTCCTGATCATTACACCAGAGCAGCGTTATCTCGTTTCTTTCGTCGCCTCACCAGATGTCCTCGGACTTTTGAAAGGCGGAGTCCAAGACTTGGAGGCAGTGGTCGAATCGTCACTTACCATTCAGGGAGCACCCAATGCGTTTCAATCGGCAAACGTAGCGGAACTCACCTCTCAAGTAAACGTGGCGCTTGATCAGGTGCAAAACTACCTGCCAGAACCTGAAAAAATATCGCAAGTGGATTATCGGCACCTCCAGGAGTACCGGGCACTCTTGCTGAAGTGCCAGAATGTGACTGTTCCAATTCCAAGCGAAAGCCGTTTGCGGATGGGGTATTTCCGAGTGGCTGCTTTGGCTCAGGAACGCTTGATGCAAAAAACGGTACCTTTACTCGCCGCAGTAAAGCGTCAAGACAAAGAAACGGTGGCATCTATCGCCAAAGATATGCGATCTTTTTTTGAAATGACACCCCACAGTCTGGTCACTAATACAAAGTCAGCGCTGTATCCCGAATGGCTCGTATTTCTTAATGCGGTTACCCAAGAAGAGCAGGCACCTGCCAAACCATGAACAAATCTGTAGCGCAAAAAACATCGCACAGCACAAAGCACAACCGCCTCATCATGTTGGCACGGGATGAACAAGGCGCGGTGATGCTTGAATTCATTATCGTGCTTTATGTTTTTTTGTTTTTGTTGCTCGGCATACTTCAATTCGGACTGCTGGGAATCGCATCGTATTATGTGAACTATTCGAACTACATGGCTTGCAGAACAGCCGCAGTACACCTCGATCAGATGGAAAATGGAGTGATAACCAAGCAACTGTTTAACGGTAAAATTTTGGAACAGGCCGCGCTGTCGCTTGGCCCGCTGGAGCCACAACTCTGGAAAGACCCAACCAACACGACAAAATTACATGATGTAAAAAAACGAATCCAGTTTTACTGGAGAAACGGCGGAACGGCTATTTCCCAACCGGATGGAACCGTGCAAAAAGGGCTGCGTGGTCGTCTTGAATACCGCTATTATCTCGTGGTTCCCTTTATGAATGGTTTAATAGCCGCGTTTCAGCATTCATTTTCCAGCCAGGATGATCAATGGGTTTTTGAAAAGGCACAATCGGGAGAGCCTTATCCCAGTATAACGCTTACATCAAATTTCGATCTCACGATCCGAACTGCCAGCGAGTCACCGCCTTACGATCATCCCATGAATATTTCGAGACGGTGGGTCTATTGAGATGAAAGACACCCTACCCAACCTTCCCTATTTGTACCGGACAGCCTACGGAGTGCTCGCTGTGGTTTGCGCATTACTCCTCGCCTGGACATCCCTGTCTTACTTCAGAGGGCAATGGATATCAGGAATGATTAATGCCGAACACCTTTCACATCCGTCCTGCAAGATACCGCCCTCAAGCGAATCACCGACAGACGCAACAGACCCAATGCTAAATATCGTCGGCGTAGACCTGTCATCCGTATCCGACCTAAAAACAGGTCCGGCAAACGTTGTTAC
>DNPO01000047.1:4708-8246 GCA_003501375.1 Candidatus Sumerlaeota bacterium
CGACCTAAAACCAGGTCCGGCAAACGTTGTTACATGGCTGGCACAACCGACAAGCCCCGCTCCACCAGAGGTTGTTTTGAAACAAATCGAAAGCGAATGGAAACTTACAGGTGTCAAGGTAGAACGGTTAGGCGGCGCTCTTATTGCACAGGTAGGACAAAATTTTCTTTACCAAGCCCGGATCGTCAAGCAAGAGGAGAGTAAAGAGGGCATCGCTACCATTTGTCGTTTAGACTCTCGACAAAAAGAAGAGGCAGGGAACCAACCCCTTCCAAAATCCTCTCAGGGACTTCTTCCCCTTCTGGCTCCCGACTCGGTGTTGGCCAGCGCGGGGAAGGAAGACACTCCCGGCTACACCGTGGTATTTCGAATTCCTGAAGCACCCCTTCCAGCCACCGCACACTTCTGCGCACAACTGCGTGATTTGGGATGGCGAGCGTTCGAGGCACAACCGGAAACGTCGGCTGATCGAAAGACGGGCGTTTCGACCTACTGCCATGACAAGACCGGATTTGGACTAATCCTGTCGATATCACCGGATACGACCAATGCAAATATCACATGCGCTTCACTCTCATTGTTTTAAAAAAACGGAAAAACACTATGCCTAACCACTCAGAGAAATCATCCGCCCCCCCTGCCGACCATGCACTTCAGTGGTTACGTTTTCATCACGACAAACGTGGAGCCATCATGCTCGAATACGTTATTCTGCTTCTTGTCATTCTGTTACCGCTCAGTTCGGTTATTGTTCCCTGGGTGAAAGCGATTAAGTGGTTTATGGCCAACGTCTACTTTCAGGTGTGCATGCCATGAATAAAAAAAACAAATCACGTTCTCCTCATAACCCGGGCATCGCTTCACGTGGGATAATAGGTGAGTTTGCGCGCTTTCACCGCAATGATCAAGGTGCTCTTGTCGCAATCGTAGCAATTTTTACCATCCCTCTGCTTCTCATGTTTTTCATCATGATCAACACAGGCTCTGCCTTGTTGACTCGCATGCGCGCGCAGGGGCTTGCCGATGCCGCGTCATTTTCTGCAGCGACCTGGCAGGCGCGTTTTCTTAATTACTGTGCTTATACGCGACGGCATATGGTGGGGAATTATGCCACCATGGCAATGCTAACGGGTTATATTGACATGGGAAAGATGCTGACGGAAACGGTTTACAACGCCAAAGGACTTTACACAAGGCCCTCGAACGGCATGATTCCCGGAAACTTTGAATCCATCGACGCCATGCTTGCCGCCGCCGAGAAATCCTCGCCGGGACTTGGAAAGTCGTTGAATTCATACATCTCGGAGATATCGCGCCAAGGAGCGGTGAAGTGCCCTGGCGACTACGCCATGTTCCCGTTAGGAATATCAAGCCGCATGCGGTACACTTCTTACCTTTGGCTCAGCAGTCCCGCCGGACTTGATGCTCTTGAATCTATTCGCGAGTCGTGTGATGTAATGAACGGCTATCTCTCGCTATCACAGGAAGCCATGCACGCTGCGCTTCTCTACGGTGGAACGGAGATCATGCAACATGCCGTGAAATCAGCGCAAGGGGATAATACCAGCCAAAAAACCACGTTCTCAATTAACACCAAAAAATCCAGCCTGATGTTCAAAAATTTGGTTCAGTCCGGGATTCCAACGCATGAAATCGAAGCGTACTACGACAAGTATACAAAAGCCGAAGTTTCACAATCCATTCTCACAGGAGGGTTTGCCCAACTGGCACGTAAAGCGAGTGGTCGCTCGCCCCGGGGCAACAGTTATAGCGACCGATACGTTTTGTTCCCTGGACGAAACGAGAGGTTGTTCATCTGGAACCTGAATCTTGAATCCGATAAGGTGACAATTGGTGATCGCAACATCAAAGCCAACACTTGTGTACCAACCGCAACAACAAAATCATATTTTAAGGAGCAGACGGGCCAGACGACGTCGTACTATTGCTGGTTCCTTCAGTGGATATATGTATACGGAATTCCGGTACCGGTCTATTACAGAACCCCCATTGTTTCTTTCCTGGGTGGGGGCTGGCATCGGGAAAACTACTCCATGATTTACCCCATGGTAGACGCGCCTGTTTATGAACTGGATAACAATGCCAACCCAAGCGATTGGGAACCAAGTTGCCTAGCGGTTGTCGAAGCAGACACGACTACGGCACCGTTTGTGGGAACCTTGACCCGATTAAACATCGGCATAGACGCATTACTTCCAAATAGAAAAGTAATGGCCATGAGCCGTGCCAAAGCATACTTTCGCGGACCAGATGAAAACTTGAAAAACAGCGTTTATCAGAAACCTAACTTGAATTACCCGTTCTGGGGAGCGAAACTGGCCGCCATAAAGGGGAATGATGATACCTTTAAACAAGCCACTGATGTGCGCAAGGAAAACGTGGCCGCTTACCAGCAACAATACGGGAAATCATCTGGAAACTATCAGCAAATGGGTCTCAATTATTGATAGGAAAAAGAAGCAACCGCACAATGAACACAACAGAACAGAACCTCCAAACGAGCATGAGTAAAATGCTAAAATCCTTGCATCGCGATCAAACAGGTGCTGTAATGCTCGAACTGGTGATAGTGCTTCCCCTCCTCGCTTTTCTTCTTTTCTTCATTCTGTTTCTTCAGCACATCCAGCACTACGAAATGAATGCGTCGCTGCGCTATCGCGTAATGACATGGGAAAAAACAGTCCCCACCCAATTGGCATCCGGGCAGAGTTCTTCCGATCACGATTTCATCCGAATTCCCGTCCAAATTGCGCCTGTGCTGTCAGGACACTTATCGGTTTTTGCTTTGGAGCGGTACTTCTCAGATGTTTCTCCTTATCAACGTTTGTTCCCGCTTGACAACCATGATCTGGGGTATTTTTCATCGAAAGCCATGCGCGATAATACCTGGGGAAGGAACTTGGCTGCTTTTGCCCGTTACTTTTCAGATACTGAGGGGTGGGATACAACTGATGGTTTGCCAGACTCGCATGATGGTATCTGGCTGGAACGCTTTGCTTTGACCACTAATCCGTGGCAGCATAATTTTGAGAAGTTTGAAGACTTGGCGATTTTCTCGGACCCGGTGGCAAAAGCCATCGGGTATGCGATGCTCCTGCTCACGGCGCTTAGCGGACACTCCGGTACCGACGCGGTCTCACTTATCAAAGCCGACGCCACTGATAATGCTGAAACACGTGACAACGCTTTTGAGTTTATTACGGACCGCAATATGCTGGAACAGATCACACAGTAAGCGATTTTGTTGGTTAGAATCATCAAAACAAAAAACAAATGAATTAAAATTTTACACACAGTGCAGATAAGGATAGACAAAGTCCTTGACAATTTTTATCGCGACAACTATCTCTCAGTTGTGCAACTCAAACACACGATGTGAGTTGCTCGTTTCTTGCTTGTGAAAGCAAAGAAAGAACACCAAACTCCTCAACTTCCACGCATCTAAAACGATTATGTATAGAACCAAGACGGACTGAAAGTGATACGGCTCCCCCGGAGTACTTTCCTGTAGTAAAAA
>DNPO01000454.1:0-2204 GCA_003501375.1 Candidatus Sumerlaeota bacterium
AAACCGTCCCGCTGGGACGAACCCCCAGAAGCGGAACAACGTTAAGATGCACCCCCCGAAGCCTCATAAGCCTTAGATGGTCAGTAAGCCCCACAGGTACAGGTCTTAGTCTTCTCCCATTTCACATTCTTTTCTTGAAATTCCGGCATTTACAGCCCATAGTTATAGCCATGTTCCTTGCTAAGTGGAACGGTAATTTTTTTTACACAGTTAAGGGAGTTTTATGACCATGTCGCAGCCAGAATGCGTGAATTCCATCGCCGGACAGCGCGGCCTGCCTCAATGGGCCTGGGCACGTCTTTTGTCCTTTTTCTGCGTAGCGCTTCTCGGGGTGTTTTGTCTGACACCCGCGCTTGCGGGTAGTTTTGATCTGGTGCTCCTGATAGACGAATCGGGCAGCATGATGACGACCGATCCGCACGGGGCGCGCAAGGATGCCGCAGAGTTATTTTTGCGTCTGTGCAACGCCAAGCACCGGGTGGAAATTGCGGGTTTCGCGA
This sequence comes from Candidatus Sumerlaeota bacterium, assembly GCA_003501375.1. GTDB lineage: Bacteria > Sumerlaeota > Sumerlaeia > UBA8349 > UBA8349 > UBA8349. The sequence goes on from DNPO01000454.1 coordinate 501, forward strand.
CCGATGTTCGTCTGTTGACGAATCTGCAACCGATGGGGCCGGGTGCAACGCGCGACGCCGCACTTAAGGAAGCCAAGCAGATTTTGTCCTCGGGACAGCGTACGGATATTGAGAAGGCGTTGCGTTCTGCACGCGATGTGCTCATGCGTTCTTCTTCGCCTGACACCACCAAGGTGGTGTTGCTGATGACCGATGGCGAAGTGGATTTGAAGGAGAAGAGCGACCCGCAGAAAAAGGGGCTGGAAGAAAAATCCATTGAGGCAATTCGCGGGCCGCTGCTGAGCAAATACCTCCAAGACAACATCAAACTATATACCATTGCTTTCTCGCCGGAGTCGGATTTTAACCTGCTCTCTTCCATTGCCAACGCGACAGGCGGCATGTGTGCGCGAGGCGACAAGGAAGACGAACTGCAAAAGTTGTTTTTGCGCCTGTTTGAAGAAATTGAAAAACCGCAAACCGCGCCGATTAAAGATGGCGCTGTTTTGATTGATGGTTCAGTGCATGAAGCGACCTTCCTGATTGCGCATACCCCGCAGGAAACCAGCCGCGTTTCCGTCACGCCACCTGATGGTACAGCGGTGAATCGGGCAGCGGCGGAGCGGATGAAAAATTATTCCTGGTTCTCCTCTCCATCATTCGACCTGGTCACGGTTACTGATCCCAAGGGCGGCAAGTGGAAGATCGAACCACATGGGAAGGATGCCGACAGCCGCGTGATGCTGATCACGGACATGACATTGGAGTTGGAGGATTTTGCGGCGACTTCACGCGGAGACGAACAAACCAGTCTGCTTGCGGCACTCAAGTCCAAGGGAACGACTGTGGATGCGCCCGAAATTTTGGGCGTCCTGACGATGGAAGCGACGCTGACCGCTCGCACCCGCACGGTGATTCCGTTAATAGATGATGGCAAGCACAACGATGGCCCTGCCAACAACGGGTTATTTGGCGGAGCATATCGTACGCCATCTGCAGAGGGAACTTATGACTTGGAAATCATTGCGCGGACGCCCACGCTGGAGCGCCGCATTGTTCGTTCCGTTCGCGTGTCACAACCGTGGTTCCGTTTTCAGTTAGAGCGCGAGGCGATTGCGCCGGGTGAAGAACTGCCGTTGAAGGCCACGGTTGACCGGGAAAAAATTACAGCGGGGTTGATGCCAGAATTTATTGCCTCAGTGCGGCAGCCAGATGGTCAGTTGTCTGAAATTCCGCTGGCGCAGGCATTAGATAATCTTTACTCCGCATCGTTCGATAGCACCAAGACCTCCGGTGCATACCGCGCCACCATCACGGGTTCGGTTAAACTGGCGGACGGCAAGGTGTTGCGCGATACGATTGGGCCGCTGGAGTTTATGGTACGGGCTGCGGTTGGCCCGGTAGCGGTGCCAGTGGTCACGCCTCCTCCGACGCCAGCGCCCACTCCAGTTCCCGCGGTGACACCAGCGCCTGCGCACCATGAAACGCCCGAGCCGACTCCCACCCCAGAAGTTGTCAAAGTGGTGGAAAAAGTCGGGACGCCGATGTGGGTATGGATCAGCATCCTTGTTGCTTGCCTTACCATTATTGGGTTGCTTGTTTATTTGGTAACGCATCGCTCCGGTTCTGCCAGAGTGGCTGCGCCGTCCATGGAAGCATTGCGGGAGCGTGCTTCGCAAATCCGTCAAGAGGATTACGACACGACGGAGGCTTTGCCGGCTGCTA
>DNPO01000454.1:2456-7769 GCA_003501375.1 Candidatus Sumerlaeota bacterium
TTTGCCGGCTGCTGCGCCGGAGCAGCCGGCAAAGCCAGCCACAGTGCAATCCGTAGCGTCTGTTATGGACATGGCAGAAGGCGACGGCATTATTCCGCCCGTGACAGATTTGGGGGTAATGCCCACAGATTTGTTGCAGGAACTTTCGGTTGAGCCAGAAGTGACTCCAGAGGTTTCCGCTCCAGTGGAACAGCCCGCACAACCTGCGCCTGTACCAACCCCAGAACCCGTCATCGCGGCTGCTGCACCGGAGCCCGTGCCGATTCCAGAACCAGTATCTGCACCAGTTCCTGAACCCGTCCCCGCTCCACAACCCGCTGCTCCTGCTCCCGCAGCTGCGCCCTCGCTGAGCGCGAGTGAGCAAGACCTGCTCGCGGAAATTATGGGCGATTTGGGCGGTGATGCTTCTGTTCCTGCAGCTACACCCGCCCCTGCTCCGGCCCCCGCGCCACCTGCCCCGGCGGAAAAGAAGGAAATGAGCCAGGCGGAAAAAGATTTGTTGGCGGAGATCATGGGGGATATTGGTGGCGGGGAGGCTGAACCGGCAAAGGAAACACCTGTGCCTGAAATTCCCCAAGAAAAGGACAATAAGTCCGACCAGGAAGCGATTGATGATATTTTGAAACAGATTGAGGGATTGATGCAATAGGACGGGGTAAAATCTTTGGTTGGAAGATCGGTTGCGCATAATGGCATGGACGCTGATGCAAAGCCCCTGGTTCCTCCCCGTTGCTACCGCAGCGACCACGTGTTGCATTGCGGTGGTGGCGGCGTTGTATGTGAACGAGCGGAACAAGGTCGCCAAGATTCAGCGCTTCCTCTACACCTGTTGGGAACGGTACATCGGTGCGTTGGCGGAATCGCTGCCCGGTTTGCGTTCCTTCCGAGCGGCACTTGCCCGGGTGCACTCCGATCCTGCGGCTAAGGAACTAACGGCGATCTGTGAAAAACTCTATGCCACGGTGCGCGAAGAAATCATTGGCATTGAGGCGCAACTAGATGCTCTGTCCAAAACGCCGGATGATCAGTGGCACACCATGCCCATCCATTGGCGTGCGGCAATGGATTTGCATCAGGATGTGTCGCGACTGATCCAGTTGGTGCAGACGGGTATTCCGCGTGAGCAACTGGCAGAGTTGCAAATCGAATGGACGCAGGAATGTCAACTGAAGTACGACGAAGAAAGTAACGGTTTTCGGCGGACAATTGCAGATTTGGAACGCGAAGTCGAAGAATTGAAACGACGCATGCTGGAACTGGAAGCATTGCTGGAAAAACTGAAGGCAGAAGCGGAGAAAGAACCCGAAGTTAAAGAAGACTCTCCGGCCCCTGCTCCCGTTGCCGAGGTGGATGAGGAAGAAATTGCGGCACGCTTTTTGGCGACCTTGGGAGATAATCTGCCCGAGGACAAGGTCGAGGTGGAGTGCGCCAAGACGGATGGCGAAATATTTTATTGCAACAATCAGTTGTTGGAAGACCAGGAACCCGCACGGCGTGCATCGCTGGAATCGCATCTGGCTTGGATGGAACAGGTGCGGCGTTGGTGGCGCAGCCAGCGAATGATTCGCAAACATGCACGGTTGCTGGATGAGTTGACGGGCAAGATGGAATCGGACGGGGATGACGAGGAGGTGGTACGGGATTTTCAGGAGGCTGAGGCACAAACAGCTGAAATGCGGCAGCGGGTGCGCAGTCTTACTACCGCCAACCGAAATCTGGCCAAGCAGTTGGAAGGCATGGATCTGGAAAAATCGACGGTTGAGCAATTAAAGTTTACCTTGAATCAGATGGAAATTTCGCGCAAGAATACCATGCGGGAAATGCAAAATTTGGAAGCCATGATGGAGCGGCAGGATAAGGAAATCACGCGGCTGCGCGCACAAGGTAAAAAAATTGGCAAGTTGGAAAAAGACTTGGACAAAGCGCAATATGATTTGCGCGATAAGGGACGTCTGGTGGATGAGTTGCAGGATGATTTGACCAAACTCGCGTCTGAAGCGGACAAGGAAGTGGCCAAGTTAAAAGCCGAACTGGAAGATATGAAGCAGATGATGGCTGCAGGGCAAGTGGCGGGGATGGTGCCCGAAGCGGAAGTGCTGGAATTGCAAACACAGTACGACGAGTTGCATGTGCAAATGCAGCAGGCAAAATCGTCCAAGGTGCAGGCGGAACGGAGCACGTTGAAAGCGGAAGAGGAATTAGCAAAGTTGAAGCATAGTAATCAAGATTTGACGCAGAAGTACCGGGATTTGCGGGATGAATTAACCGCGTTGAAGATGGAAAAAGGCTTATAAGCCTGGTAAAAAAGGGAGTAGGAATTCGTGAAAATAGCCATGATCCCGCTTCGCGCCGCCAGCGGCGAGAACGAGCAAACCCAACACTTGATGATGCACTGGGTCGAAACAATCCACCCGCGTGCCGATGTATTGTTTTTTCCACAAATTGAACTGCAAGCCGAACCGGATGAAGCACCCGAAACGTTTCGGAGTCTTCATACCGCTTGCGATATTATTGCCGCGCTTTCTCGCCGCCGGGGGGTGTGTCTCGCCGCCGGAGTGTGGGAAACATATAAGGAAAACCACTTCACTCGCCTGCTCTTCTCCGACCGACTCGGTCAGTTTGAAACACGCACGCGCGATCTGGTGGCCGATCCTGAAACGCGTCCCGTGGCGCATCCGCCACTTACCACACGCATTGCCAATAACATGTGCGGTTTGTGCATGAGTGATGATCTTTTTGAACCGTCCTTTGCGGAGACCTGCAAGCAGTTGGAGGTCAAGGTATTAATGGTACCAGTGTATCTGTCCTGTTCGCGCCGGGAATTTGAACAACGAGGTGATTTGCCGGCGGCGTTGGACGAGTTGCGCATTCAAGCGGTTCAAACAGCGGTAAGCGCTAACATGATAGTCTGCCTAGTGAATTCGCTATCACAAGACCCAATGTTGGATTTTGCCCCATGTGGAGGCGCGTGGGTCTTTTCACCACAGGGAGGCATGATGGCGCGTCGCGCGCTTTACGATGAAACCCCGCTTGAAATTGAGATATGACGGGGGTATAGTAATCGCGATTATTGAGAAGGGCGCTTTTGCGCTTTGACCCCACTCCCCAGTAGTACCCCCCCCCACACATGACCGAAAACATCACCCAACTGTTGGACGACGCTTCCGCTCGCGTGGACAGCGCTCTTGAAACCTTTTTGCAAAAGGATGATATCGCCGTTGAAAATTTGCACGACGGTCTGCTGTATTCGCTCGGGCTCGATCAGGAAGACCCAGCTATTCGTGGCAAACGTATCCGTCCCGCCTTGTGCCTGGTAACGTGCGAGTGTCTCGGGGGAAAGGGGGATGCGGCGCTGCCCTTTGCAATGGCAGTTGAACTCATGCACAACTTTTTTCTGGTACATGACGACATCCAAGACGGCGATCCTTTCCGTCGCGGACGCCCGAGCGCATGGAAACGTTATGGCATCGCCCACTCCATCAACATCGGCGACTTTCTGTTCACCAAAGTGTTTGATGCGTTTCTGTCGGGGTCTGAGTCCACGCCCGATTTGAACTTGCAATTTTCCCTGCTGAAACTGCTGGTGGAAACGCTGGAGTACACGCACATCGGCCAAGCGCAGGATATGAACGCGTTGCGCCGTCGCGATATGACGTTGGATGATTATCTGGAGATCGTGACGAACAAAACAGGTTATTATCTGGCAGCGCCCATGCTGGGGGGTGCGCAAATTGCTGGCGCTTCGCAAGCGACGCTGGATGCCTTGCAACAATTGGGCAAGTTTGTCGGGCCGGTCTTCCAAATAGTGGACGACACCATCGACCTGACCCACGGCAAAGGTCGTGACACCGTGGGCTCGGACATTCGCGAGGGCAAGCGGTCTTACCTTGCGGTTTATGCCGCCTCCAAGGCCACGCCGGAGGAAAAGGAAGAGTTGTACGATATTCTCGACCTGCCGCGTGAAGAAACCAGCCGGGCGCATATTCAGCGGGTTGCCGCGATTTACGAGAAGTATGGTGCCATTGATGCCGGGCGGGCGTATTGCAAGCAGTTGATGGAGCAGGCGCACGCGGTGATGGCCGACACTCCGGCTCCTTTGCGCGATACCATGATGGCGATCTTTGACCACATGCTGGAACGGAAAAACTAAATAGGGAATTTATGTTTGGCGTCCTTTTTGTCCCTGCAGTCCTTTATGTCCTTGCCATTTCCCCCAAGGACATAAAGGATTGCAGGGACAAAAAGGACGCTGCCGAATGCTGTGATTTTCGGTGGTTTTATAAAATTTGAATTCCTGCTTGACTCCCTTTGTTTTTTGCGCGATAAAAACCGGGACTGGCGTGCAGTGGACGCAGTGCGCGGGATCTCTTTGCCGCTGTTGTTTTGACTGGTATTTCTCTCTGGAGGTAACCTCCCAACCTTGCCGGATTCCACCCTCTCTTCTGCTGAATCGCAACCCCCACCCGCAGCCTCCGGCCACCCCGCACCAGGCGAGGCGGTCTTGTATGCAAAGCGGATTCAAAAAAGTTTCGATCAACAACCCGTTCTTAAAAATATCAGTTTGATTGCGTGGCAAGGTGAGTTTTTAACCCTGCTTGGCCCGTCTGGCTGCGGTAAGACGACTCTGTTGCGCATCATCGCCGGGTTGGAAGTGCCTGATTCGGGTGACGTGACGATTTGTGGCAGGAAGATGAACACCTTGCCAGCGAACAAGCGCCCGGTAAATACCGTTTTTCAGAACTACGCCCTTTTTCCCCACTTATCCGTTTTTGAAAATATTGCTTTTGGTTTGCGCTCGCTCCGGGTGGCCAATAACGACGTCCAAGTCCGCTGCATGAAGGCGGTGCAGATGTTGCAACTGGAGCCGTATATCAAGCGGCGTCCGCACGAACTTTCCGGTGGGCAAAAGCAGCGTGTTGCACTGGCCCGCGCTCTGGTGAATGAACCGGAAGTGTTGCTGCTGGACGAGCCGATGTCTGCGCTCGATGCCAAGTTGCGCGGCGAGGTACAAATTGAGTTGCGCCGTCTTCAGCAGAGTCTGGGCAAGACGTTTATCTTGGTCACACACGATCAGGACGAAGCCATGACGGTGTCCGACCGCATTGTGCTGATGCGCGAAGGGCGCGTGGAGCAGGCGGGCACCCCCTCTAAAATTTATGACCATCCGCACAACCGATTCGTCGCGGAGTTCTTGGGTTCCGCGAACTTGATTGAGGCGGCGAAGCGCGATTCCGATGATGGGATGGACACGCCGTTGGGCGCTTTGCGCATTTTGAAGCAGCCGCTTTGGAATAAGGGGACGCTGGCGATTCG
>DNPO01000392.1 GCA_003501375.1 Candidatus Sumerlaeota bacterium
AACGATGTAATACTTGTCGCTCTGTTTCAGAACAGGAACGACGGGGAAAACGTCATCAGCGACGAATAGGCGGTCTTTCGGGTTATACGAAACCGAGAGGTTTGTGAGTGCAGTATTAACATGCACGGAGGAAACATTAGGCATGGCTTATTTCTCCTTTGAGATTGCCAGGGTGTTTGTTACGCGCCGAATGCGCACGGCGTCAGCATGACCGGGATGATTGCACCAGCGGTGGTAGCGCCAGCCAGCGCGACAGCGCCAACGTGATGGGTGGCGGTGGTCGTAACGACGCCACGGCCTACCGAGTCGGCGGTCAGACGCGCACCCGCAGTAACAGCGGTACCGGAACCGTCAACCTCCAGGTAAACAATCTGCCCGGCTCCATGATTGACGCCGACGTTTTGGTTTGCCGCGGTCGTTGCCTCGAACGTCGCACCGATGATTGCTGCGGCATTGCCGGACGCGGCCTTGACAACGGTCAGGTTTGCTGCGGAATTCGCCCCGTCCGGGACGACGAAGCGGTAAGCACTGATTGCGGAATCGCTGCAAAGGAAACCGCTTTGGGGGCCATGACGGCCTTCAGAAGCACTCATGATCTATTTTCTCCTTGTTTGAATTTGTCAGTCGCTTAGCGGGTCTTCTTGCTGCTTGAGACGGAAATCATGGCATCGTGATATGAGGTGCCCGGATGTGCCTCTTGGAATTTCTTGACTTCAATATCGAGATCATCTTCATCTGTGCTATCGCTGGGCGCATCGGGCAGATTGCGCGTTCCGAATTCAATCTTCTTGGGGCCAGCCTTCAGCGTTTCAAACAGCCCTTGCGCGCCCTCGCCAAGCGCAACGAACGCGCCGACAAGTCTTTCTTCCTGCGCAGGCAAGGCTTTTCCGTCCTTCACCAGTTCGCCGAACATGCGTGCGGCGCTGTCCTTGGTTTCCTTCTCTTTGCGGGCCTTCTCGCCTTCCGCAAACGTGGCGAGCGTTTTCTTCAACTCGGCATTTTCGGTAGCGATTGTTTTGTTCTCCGCACTGAGCGTGTCCACGGTTTCGCGGAATTCGCTCAGTTGCGTTTGCTGAGTCGTCAACTGCTCCTGCATTTTTTCGACTTCGGTAGGCATCTGTTCGCCCTCCTTGGGGGTAGGTTTAGCGGTTTCCGGTTTTTCCGTTTCCGCGAAATAGTCATTTGTTTCAGCCGCGCCGGTAGTGATCGAAAGCGCATGTGAATGCTGGCTTCCGTCGTCCCCGGCAGTGTCTTGAATGGCAAAACTGACGATGTTATGGGTATGTCCGCTTGCGTCCAGCCACTCGCGGCAGAGGTTATCCTCTACAAGCGGGCCTTGCGTCGAGCCGTTGCCGGACGCATCAAATACGGCGCGGTGGAAATGCTTGGGAGTGCCGTTTGACTGAGTTGCTTTCTGCTGCATCAACCCGTCGGTGTTCATGGCGTCGGCAAACGCTGAAATCGTGCTGTAATCACCCTTGTCGTCGTTGAATACGGGCAGCGCCGCCAAGCCTTTGACGTGTTCTTGTTCAGTTACGATTGCGATGTTGCGTAGTGTAAGCGGCGTGTCTTTGGTGCGGTTGTAGAACTCCACCGAGGGCTTCAGATAGGGCCGGGCCGCGATCCACTCTATGAATTGCTCAGGGATTTGAGAGAACGAGGCAAACAGCGACGTACCTTCACGCCAGAGTTTCGCAACTTGTCCCCACGGGCCGGGCGTTCCGTCAATGCTTTTGCAGTCGTGGTCAAGGACAAGGCGCGATGTAACTCCGCGATTCCCGGACTCGAATGTCTTAACCGCTTCGTCAAGATCGGCCTCGGAATATTTCCCCTTGGAGCCGTAATCTCCGGCGCGGAAAACCTCTACAGGCTTGCCTTCCATGAAGTTTGTTTTGGTTGCTTGTTTAGTGGGCATGCTTCATATCCTCCAGAAGCAGGCTAAAGCAAGACGGGTGAAAAAATGGCATGACAAAACAAAAAGATTGTCATGCAAAATCCTTAATGTTTTTCTTGTTTTCATCAGAAATATGCAAATTTCCTAATGTTTTTGCATGACATCAAATAAAATTTGTCATGCTTATTCACTTGACGGCGTTGCGTATAGTTTGGGCGGAGGATTCACGCAATGCCCGAAACGACAACCGATAACCCCAAGGCGCAAGCCCCCGTAGAAGCAAAATCCGTTCAAACTCCGCAGAGTAAAATGCTGGAGGTGTTGAACGACGCATATTTGAACGCGGGAGACAGGTCATACACGCGACAAGCAATGCAGCCGGTCTCTTATTACCCTGAATTCGATAATGAGGCGGGTGTTTATAGTTCGCCCGCGACACAGGTATATAAACTGCATCAGGAGATTCGCGACAAGTCCCCAGAAATTTACGGCAGGCTGGAACAGCGGCGCGATGCGGTACTCGCGTTAAAGCGCAGACTTGTCCCCTACGACACCACAGAAGAAGACACACGCGTTCACGAGTTTGTTGAGGCGGCACTGGATGGTATCGGAGGCAACGGTGGCGGGTTTGCTGGCGATCTGAAAAACATGTTAAGATCAGTCTTTAATGGCCTCTCAATCATGGAAATCGATTGGCAACCCGTTTCTGAAATAAGAAAGAATGTTCTCGCGACGCGCGCTAAGAAAACAGACTCGGTCAGTGTTGGTGATGGAATTCTTGCAGGTAATTGGGTTGTTCCGGTAAACCTGAAAGATCGATTTCCGGCAGCATTCCGATTCAACCGGGATGGGGTGCTTCATATTCCAGGGGAGAAGTCCGGGTTTGTACCTGCCCCGGCGATGAAGTTCATCACGCTGATCGGCGATTCCGATTATGAAAATCCCTATGGCACCGGGCTACTTCATCGGTTGCAGTGGACATACAAGTTTAAAAAACAATGCCTGACCAGTTGGCTGGTCGCGCTCGACAAATTCGGGACGCCCACCACGGTGATTAAATACGGGTCAGGCGCAACGGATGAGGAAAAAGCGGCTATTGACAACGTGCTGGAGCGAATCGCCACAGACACCGGAGTTTCAATCCCTGAAAGTTTGAGCATCGATTTTAAGGAAGCGTCCTCTGGGGCAAATGTGGGGCAGGCGTTTCAAGCGCTCATGGATTATCTCGATTCGTGTGCCTCTATTTGTATCCTTGGTTCAACGCTTACTTCATCCGAAGGACAGCACGGAACGCAAGCCCTTGGTGCGGTGCATGCCGCCGTTGCGGCAAACAAGATCGAGGAAGACGCGCGTATCCTGATGTGGGCAGTCAACAAGTCCCTTATCCGCTGGATCGTGGATATCAACTTCGGAACAAAAACACCTGCTCCGGTTTGGGTAATCGATACCGCAGAGGACACGCGCGAAGCCGATATGAAGGCGGCTGATATGCTCATCAAAATGGGCGTTCCGGTTCCGCTTGAGTGGCTCTACAAATGCGCCGGGGCAGAGGCTCCGCAAGAGGGCGATATGGTGATCGAGGGGGCGCGTCGCGTTGCTTTCAGCGCGGATCCGCCCGAGCCTGCCGCGCTTACTCCTGCTCCTGCTGCCGCACCTCAAGAAAAGCCAGCGCCGCCTTCCGGGGCCTTCTCTGATTTTCAGGAATTCATGAGTTATTTACAATCCGGCGAGGGCCGATGAATGCTTTCCTCTGCTGAAGTTCTTGTCGCAATTACCGACGCCGCCAAGCGGCTGCTTGCAGCGCACCAGGCGCGTACCACGCGCGAACTGAAGCGCATTGCGGTGCGCAAGTTGGAAGCGGGAAAGATACAGAACCGTCGCGATGAAGCCCTTGAAATCCTTGGCCTGTTCATGTCCAGCACGGACGATAACAAG
>DNPO01000186.1 GCA_003501375.1 Candidatus Sumerlaeota bacterium
ATCTCATCCCTTCGGGATGAACTGCCATAATCTTACCGCGTTTCAATCTGAAAACGCTCTAATCCGCGGTTTGACGGTTCCATTTTTCCTCGCGCCAAGTGGGGAGACTCTTCAAAGTTTGGGGCTACCTCAGTCCATACGCCGCACGGCCAGCAATCCGAGAATCCATCTTTTTGGGGGCACCGGGCAAAACAGATGGCATAATCGGGGCTGGCTGTGCAGAAGGCGAAGCAGGAAGTTCTTCTACCTCACCTACTGCGGCAGATTCTTGCTGCACAACGGGCGACGGGGCAGAAACCGTAGAAGAGAGTACTGGCGTATCCATAGGGGTCACTACGCTGCCTTCCGCCATCGGAGGCGGAGGGGCAAAACTACTGGGCACCTGGCCCAATGCACGCTTCTCCAATGCAGCAGCAGCAGCCGGATCCTTGGCAATCTCTCGCCATGCCTCCAAAAGAGGCTTGAAAAGTGTAATCACCTCTTCCATCTTACTGATATCGCAATGCAAATTCGCCTCTGCCAGGCGATCCCGCATATAATTATACAAGCGCCCCAGGTTAATCGCGATCTCACCCCCTGCTTCATAGTCCAGCGAAGTATTCAGATACGTGATAATTTTCTGGGCTTTTTGAATATAATTCGACATCTCCATCCGCTCATGGCGTTGAACAGCATCAATGCCCTGATTCAAAAAACGAATCGCACCCTCATACAGCAGCACAACAACCGCTCGCGGGTCGGAGGTCTGAATATCGGTGCGGCTATAGGTATTGTAACCATTATTAGGAACCATACATCTCTGATCGTCCACTCTACCCTCAAACATGAGGGAAATTTGTGATTTTCTTTATGGAAAATGACAAGAAATACTCCCCGGGTCGCGCAAACCAAGAGAGGCGGAGCATCCTGCTCCACAAGGGAAAGACAGAGGCGATAAGGGGATGAGAAACTTCCGTGGGGCATCCTGCCCCACGGAAGGGACAAACTTTCCCTAACTGCTAAGAATCAGAACTACTTGTTGAACTGCTAATCGCCGTAATATAACTGGCAATGGTACTGTAGTTAGCCAAGGTCGTTTCCAAAGCCGTAAATTGCTTCTTCATTCGCGCTGCTTCGGCATCCACCCGCGTCTGAATACTATCGATGGTATCATTGATGGAACTGATCGAATCTGCCAGCGAATCCTGCTTGACAGTAATAATACCCGTGGACGAGTCCAGATAGGTATCCAGATAATTCATCATCTGATTTGCAATACCATTGGTCAGGTTGACCGTGGTTGTCATGGCCTCTTCAGACGTAACCGTTAGTTCCAAACCTTCGAACTTGCTATCTGACAAGCCCGTAAGCGTCTGACCGTCTCCCTTCAGCGACACTCCACCCAGGGTTGCTTCCACATCCACGCCCGTATCCGTAATGGTCGTAGTTCCGATTCCCAACTGCCCAGATGTACTTGAATCCTGGTCCGAAGTCACGGAAAAAGTCTGTTCGTCACCGTATTCATCGGATTGGAGAATAAGAACACCATCATCACTCGTAGCGGTGTAATCGACATCCTGCGCAGCAAACGCAGCATTAAGTTTGACGATGATCTGGTCGAGCGTGTCGCCCGCATCCAAACCCACGGTAAAAGTCGTGTCGGAAGTATCGTCCGTGGTATCGCCAATAGTAAACGTCAGATTTTCGGCGCTGGTCAACCCATCTGTCGTCAGCGTTTGCGTAGCAGTGATGGTGGCGCGTTCCGCCGCCGTGGTAACATTAAGAGCATAAGACCCTGAGGCTGTACTGGTAGTCGATGAAACAAAAGTGACCTCAGAACTTAGCGAGTTCCCCATACGCCCAAAAACGGCCTCGACACCCGCGGCATCATCATCCAGCGCATCTTCAAACGAGGACGAATCAAAAGAAAGAACCCCATCCTCATCCAACGTCAGGCCAATGGACGCGAGACTGGTATAATCACTTTCCGTATTGCTCACTTGGGTAGAGATCATCTTAGCCAGAGCGCTTTTCAGGGAGCGAATGGCGGAAACGCTCCCCAGAACTCCGGAAGTCTCTGTGGATGAATCATAAGCCGTGAGGCTCTCTATTTGCGTCATAACCGCATTATAATCATCAACAAAAGAATTGATGGATTCTTCCAAAGTAGAACTGTCCCGCGAAACACTGACAGTGACAGGACTATCATCGTCGGTCACGGCCACAGCAGTGAAAGTCAAGCCATCTACCACATCGTCAAATGTATTGGTGGAACGCGTAATCGTTAGGTCATCAATAGATATCTTGGCATTCTGTCCTGCCGTCGTGGTAAAGGTCAAATCCGTATCGTTGTCCGAAACCGTAATATCATTATCCGTACCGGTGGTTTTGGAAGTCAATACCAACGTGTAGGGCGTGGTATCGTCCCCAGTATCGACAATGGTAGCCTTGACCAAACTATCATCGTCAGAGTTAATCGCATCAGCCAGATCTTGCAGCGTGGTCGTAGCGGTAACCTCATAGGTACTGGTGGTATCGGCCACGGTAATAGCAAAATTGCCACTACTTGAAGCAACGGTAGAGGTCTTTTCCGCCAAGCCGCTGGCCGTCGCGCGCGACGCCTTGGCCAACTGTGTAACTTCAATCGAGTACGACCCCAGCGAAGCGGTACTATCCGCCTCCACCGTCAGGTAATCCTCATCGGAAGAAGAAGCGCTGGTCGAGTTGAGATCGTCCTCTGTCAGCATACTCTCCACCTGGTCATACAGGGTGGTAAGAACCGACGAAACCGTTCCCAACGCATCCGACACGCTCTGCAAATCGGACTGCTTATTTTCCAAGATAGTGATGGGCCGTTCATTCAAGGACGTCATCTTGTCAATAATCGACTGATAGTCAATGCCCGAAACGAGGCCCGTGGTACTTGATATAGTCATGGCTCTTGCCTCCGCCCGCCTGTTTTGCTGTCTCTGTTCAAATTTTCCCAGTATAGCGGAAAAAATTGCAGGAGTATCCACCGAGTGGAACGACACACTGCCTCAAGTTATTGGCACGCAAGCAACGTGCCGAAAACAAACTATGTTAACCCCCGCGCCGCATACTGCCGGGGCAAGAAACACCTGCGCAGGGATTCAGGACAACCGGGGACTGGATACGAATTTCCGAGGATAAATATCCATCGCGACCCAAAAAATGATTCGCCCCCTCGGGAATTCGTTTCCTGTCCCCGGTTGTCGGTTGACCCCTATGCTGCAACGCTCATTAAAAAAAGGCGGGGGCACGTTTGCGCCCCCGCCCGTTCATCCAGCGCCGGAAATGGCGCGTCTCCGACGCACTACACACTGCGCTACGTCGTACTGTTAAACAACGTCCCACGCGTTTTATCCATTTGCTCCTGCAACGCAATCAACTCATCCGGAGGCATCTGGCGAATTACCTTGCCTGTCTCTTTATCCAAGACCTTCACCAGAACTGTTCCCGTATCTTCCTCAATAGAGAACTCCAACGCTGTCGTTTTTTTTGCGTATTCATCCAGCGTTTGCTGCAACTTTTCCTTCGCTTCCTTTGTACTCTCCGCCGTTGCCTTTTGTGACGAAGCAATCGCATCGGACGTAGTGGAAGCGTCAGAAGACTCTGCACTGGAAGAAACAACAGCGGACACCGTGGCATCCGAAGTGGACGATGCAGAAACGCTCTCCTGAGGCGAACCCGACGCGGGGGTAAGAGCCGACAAGTCCGTAGTATCCGAAGACGTAGACGCCTCCGCTGACTTGCGCATCCCGGCTCCCCGGAGCGTCGAAGTTATTTTAGTAAGACCGTCAATAGGTACGGTATTCATAGTTCGCCCTCCCTCGGCAAAGGAAACCGGACGGTAAAGGGGATGTCCCACTCCACCGACTCACTCCTTCGCCCGCGACTTCATGCAAGGGAAAAAAACTCCCCTTGCATAAAATCACTCAGGACTTACGCGCCCAGCAGCGTCAGAGCAATTTGCGGACGAGAGTTGGCTTGGGTCAACACGGCAACGCTCGACTGCTGAATAATCTGAGCGCGGGTCATGTTGGCTGTTTCCGCTGCAAAGTCGGTGTCCTGGATGCGGGAATTGGCCGCCGACAGATTCTCATTCGCCACTTCGATATTGCTGATCGTGTTCGTCAAACGGTTGCTCAACGCACCCAAACTCGACTGGGCGCTGGAAACGGAACTTAGCGCAGAGTCAACAATCTGGATGGCCGTTTCCGCGTTGTCTTGCGTCGTAACATCAACCGCACTGACATTTTGATCTGTATCCAGTGCAATGGTTGAACCAGATGAAAAGCCTGTCACTGCTAAAAAGTTGGCTGCACTTAAAGAGGACGACAGCGAAAACGCTTTGGAAGATGAGAGCGAAACGCTACCGTAAGTCGTCGCTGCTGTTGTAGTCACGCCGCCGTAAGCCGCCGTCGTTGTTGCCATTGTGATATTCCGACCATCTTCAGCACTTAAAACAACATTCGTGCCCGAAACAGATGCAGTCACTCCTGTTTTGCCTGATTTGGCATTGATAGCCGTAGTTAAAGCAGTAGGAGCGTTAGCAGCGGTCCAAGTTGTTGCCGTATCAAAAATGGTTGTACCATTAATGGTGAGGTTGTTGTTGGTAGAGGCGCCACCCATTGTCGCTGCTGCAGTAGCCGTAATCGTTGCAGATGTTGCATTTACGGTCGCTGTTACACCACTGTTTGCAGAGACTGCATTGATCGCATTGGCTTTGGCAATAGCAGAAGCGCTTGAATTAGCGAATGATACGCCATCGTCGGAAGAAAGGCCAACGGTTGTCAGGGTACTGCTATTCCCGGTTCTAGAATAACTCTTGATAACAAAATCGCCACCACCCGCAATCGCCGTAGAACTGGTAATAGCCGTGCCTGTGGTAGTTGCAATATACCCCATCGCACTGGCACGGAAGTCGTCCAGGCTGACGCTAATCGTCTGGTTGGCATACGCGCCAACTTGCAGTTCTTTGTTATCGAAAGAACCATCCAACAGGTTGATGCCATTGAATGTGGTGGTATTGCCCAAGCGGGTCAATTCTTCAACCTGTGCATCAATTTCTTCCTGAATAGCATCGCGGTCATCCGCGCTGTTGATGTCATTAGATGCCTGGACAGCCAATTCACGAATACGCTGAAGAATGGTGGTCTGCGTGTCCAAAGCGCCTTCAGCGGTACCGACAACGCTGAGACCGTCATTGGCATTCTGCTCGGCCTGGGTCAAACCGTTGGTCTGCGAGGTAATACCAGTAGAAATAGCCAACCCAGCCGCATCGTCTGCGGCGCTGTTGATGCGAAGACCGGACGACAAACGAGCCATTGCCTTGTCAAGGGCGCTGGTGCTCTTGGTCAACTGACGCTGTGCGTTAATGCTAGAGATGTTGGTGTTTACTGTAATAGCCATGATTCAATCCTCCTTGATTGAGTCCTGCAATTGAAGGGACAATCCATGTCCCCGCCGGGCTATTGCCCGGGCTTTTTGGGTGAGAACTACTTGAAGAGAAAGGATTCGGCGGCTCCGGTCCGGAACTTCACCGAACGTCATCTGGAACTGCGCCCTCCTTTCGCTGCGCTGGGCAGGCCTTCAGTGTTTCGTTGAACGCCTGGTGGTCTACCCCTCTATCTTACCTTATCGACAGGCGGGAGGGGGACTTTAGGCTTTTTTTGAAAAAATAATCTTTTTTTCCCTCGCCAAGCCGC